>JAYUAP010000037.1:0-2072 GCA_043741255.1 Candidatus Saccharimonadota bacterium
CCCCAGCCGCACTGGAAACAATTGACGGTCTTTCGCATTTTGATCGAATTGAACTAGAAGGTCAGCACCGGCTGCCCATAGAGCAAGCACGACGAATCGCTTTTGAGATCTGTAGCTAGATTTCCCCTTAAGCATCTACAAAAATCCAAAAAAATTTGGATGCGATACATAAAGGGCTTTGCAAGAATCTCCATACCACCCTCCCCCGCCTCAATTGACTGAGGCTCCGTGCTAATGAGCCCGCAAGGGCTAGTTTTTGGCCTTGTATTGTGTCTCCAGGGGGCAGATCAATAAACCAAATCTGACACTATGGTGCAGACAATAATCCGGGGGTCTTAATAAGCCTAGTGAATTACGTCCGATTATAGTCCGCCACCTTAGTATTTCTTCCAACATGGGTGTAAACTTGTTCTCGTAACGACCTCCAGAAGAAAATTTTTTGGAGCGTATCTACGATAACGCTAGAACTCCCTTCTGGGAGTTTTCGATTACAATTACTTGCTATACTTAAACCAATGGCAAAGAAAAAAAATAATAAGTGGTTTATAAGAGTCCGCGGTAGTTATCTGCCCAACAGCTGGCAAGGCTGGTTACTTTATATACCCTTTACTATATTTCTACTGACGGTACTTATAGCCGCGATTCGGACTCAGCACTCAGCCAGTGATGTATTTTATATGATTTTTCCACAGTGGGTGGCAAGCGCTGTAGTAATGACGTGGATTGCCAAGCAAAAATCCTAAAATCTAAATATTTGTAAAAGAATAGCAGTAGGACTAAACTTTAAGTACATGGAAGACAACAAAATATTACGGCTTGTTTACACCGTTTTCTTGGGAGTACTTTTAGCAATTTTTGTTGGTGTCGGAATCAATACCTTCTATCCAGGCCCCAAATCACCAGATTATCCAATAGCATCAGAGGCTTACGGCAAAGACCCCTCACCAGAACAATTACAAAGTCAAAAAGATTTCAATGTTAAATCACAGCAACACAGCAAAGACATAAAGCCTTATAACAGAAATGTTTCGATAATTACCTTGGTTGGTGCGGTCATATTTTTGATAGTCAGTTTGATTTATGAAAAACGTATAAAAATTATCGCAGACGGAGTGCTACTTGGTGGTTTATTCACACTTATATACAGTATCGGGCGCGGTTTTGCGTCAGAAGACAACAAATATGTTTTTATGGTAATAACCGTAGCGCTTGTCGTGGTTATTTACTTGGGCTATCACCGCTTTGTAAAAAATATTAATCCTAAGAAAACCAAAAAGCCAACAAAATCTGTCGCATCCAAAAAGAAGTAATGGAAGACACTCAAACGAAAATTAAAAAAGTGTCAAAAAAACTTAATTTAATGCAGGTTGCAATTGGAATTATTATTGGAATCCTAGTATTTTCTGCTATTAGATTCATAGCCTACACTCCACCAAAACACACGCATTACCATGTAAACCTTGCAGTATATATTGACGGCCAAAGAGAAAAATTTGAAAGTCCATTTTATTACGAGGAAGTTACAGCTTGTAACCTTGATGCTGAATCAGAGCCAGAACACCGCGTACACATGCACGGCAATGTTAATGACTTGATACATGTACATGCCGACGCTGTAACATGGGGTAACTTCTTTCAAAACATTGGCTGGAATATTGGTAAAAACTATATAGATAACGCTAAACAAATATTCCAAAATGACGCTGATAAAAAGCTTATCTTCATGATTAACGGTGAGGTCGTCGACGACATAACTACTAGAGTTATTGGTAATACAGATAAATTACTAGTGAATTATGGTAGTGAGTCCAAGGATGAATTAAAGCAACGCTCTGACTCTGTTGCTAGCTCGGCCAAGCAAGCGAACGAAACTCAAGACCCGGCGAGCTGTAGTGGTAGCCACGAAGAAACTACTGTCAAAGATAGATTTAAAAACATTCTCTAAATGGATTAATCAGTTTTTTTAGATTTTGAATCAGGGTCAGATGAAGGTAAGATTTTTTTATTCTTATTCTGGTCATGTTGCGACAGCGTTTGAGTTAATACTTCTATAACCCTTTCTGCATGTTCAC
>JAYUAP010000038.1:0-2070 GCA_043741255.1 Candidatus Saccharimonadota bacterium
CGATGGTTAGTTATTTTCTGAAATCCATTTAACCTCTAGGGCTAATTCTTCAGGGTCTTTGAACGAAACATGGTTGATAATGCCTAAATCACTTAGTGCCTTGAAAGTATTGCCTAGGGCACGGTCTTGGCGTGTGGCGACAATAACTTTTTTAGCCATACCTATTGCGATGCCAGTTTGGGCCGATGCTGTTTCGGAAATACCGTTTTTAGATGGCAAATATAAGAAAGTGGGTGCCAATTTAATTTCATTCATGTCAGCCTTTATTCTGTCTGTATCCTGATTGGTCGATGCTTTCCAGTCATTTTCTTGAACAGAGCAATAAACGCTAAAACGACCAACGTCATAAAGAGCATCGATAATATCCTCTAATTGGTCCCTGTAGCCAGGATAAATATCACCAGTTTCGTAGTTTATGTGACCGGAAAAGCCGGGGGCTAAAAACACATCACTCATTCTATCTATATTATACCACAGTTTGTAAAGATTTACAATCCGGTAGAGTTTAAAATATGGGTTGTTTAGGCTTTTACAAAGGTGTAGGCGTAACCGATGCGGCCGGCACGGCCGGCACGGCCGATACGGTGAATGTAGTCGTCGTAAGCTTGGGGTTGAGAGTAGTTAATTACGTGTGAAATATCAGATACATCAATCCCGCGGGCTGCAACATCTGTAGCTACAAGCACGCTAACGTGGTTTTTCTTGAACTTATCTAATGCGCGCTGACGATGTGCCTGGCTTTTACCGCCATGAATAGCGTCAGTCTTAAAACCACGAGAGGCAAGTTCTTCATAAAGTCGTTCTACACTACGCTGTGTTTCATCAAAAACTAAGGCTTTTGTAACATTTTCTGAAATAAGTAGTTGGTGCAGTTGTTCGATTTTTTCATTTGGAGTTTGATAAGCTACGATGTCTTGTTCGACGTTTTCGCTGGTTTCACCAGTTTTAACAGATATTGTAACAACGTCGTTAGTGAATCCCTCAATCAGGCTGGCTACTTTAGTATCCATAGTGGCAGAAAAGAAGAAAGACTGACGTACATCACTGACTTTTTGCAAAATCGTGCGCATGTCGTCTATAAAGCCCATATCTAGCATGCGGTCAACTTCGTCCAACACAATAAGATTAAATTTAGCGATAGGTAAGGTTCCGCGCTCGATGTGGTCTTTTATACGACCAGGGGTACCAATAACGATTCTAGGTTTTGCTCGTAGGTCACGAAGCTGAATGCCCATAGACGAACCACCAATAAGTAGTGCACCAAAAAGTCCACTGCCTCTGGCTAGCAATTTGCACTCGTCTTCGATTTGCTGAGCTAGCTCGCGTGTCGGCGCCATAATTAAGGCATGTGCGTTAGGATCGTCCATTAGACGATCAAGTAGCGGTATGGCAAAAGCTATAGTTTTACCAGTACCAGTGTTGGCAATACCAACAACATCCTTGCCTTCTAGGGCTGGAGCGATTGCTTGGTCCTGGATAGCTGTTGGGGAAGTGATGCCTTTAGCAAGTAAGTTTTTTTGCAATAAGTCGTTAAAAGGGAAGTCAGCAAATGAGTTAGTTGGTGTGTAAATAACGTCTTCACGCGCGCTGGCCGATTTTACAAACTTTGATGGGTGAATGTAGCTTTTGGCTGGACCACGGCGACCACGAGAGCCACTCGTAGCAGAACCGTAGGATCGTTGTCCTCGGTAAGGCGTGCTTCGACGTGATTTATTAGCAGAATAATAGGGCATAAAAAATGAATCCTTTTTTTAGTTAGTTGTAATTCCTAGTTGTCGCCAATGAAACTAGGGAAAAACATTACTAAACTTCCAGATTCATCAATAACAATTAGTACAATATTAGCACGATTTTTAAAAATAGTCAAGGTAGGAGGCAAAACCCTTTAGGTTTCTCATTCTCCAGAGTGAGTGAGCACCGGACTTTATATTTAAAGACTGGGGTCTAGGCTGAATGGGTCCGAAGTATCTAGACCTATCGGGCTTAGAATTTCTTCGCCAGAGCCCAGTCCAAGCTCTTTTATAACGTCTTTTATGGATTTAGGGTTAGTTGGTTTGTCGATACTTATAT
>JAYUAP010000039.1:0-5029 GCA_043741255.1 Candidatus Saccharimonadota bacterium
GTAGTAGAATAATACATATGAAAATCAGCCGTAGTATACGTTCTTATGGGCTTTTAGTATTGATATTGCTACTCTCTTTTAACATAGTTAACCCCATTATTGGCAAAAGCCTACAACTGCTTAACAGGTCTATAACTATTGGCAACTCGGTTATTTCTGCCAACACGCAGTACAAAATAGATTTTGACTATTCTACTGTTGGTTCGGTTGGTTCTGTAAAGTTTGAATTTTGTGAAAATTCACCATTGGTCTATTTACCCTGTGTACCACCAGCAGGTATAGACGTCTCTGCATCAGTTTTGGCTGTTCAGTCCGGTGAAACAGGTTTTATTGTGGACCCTCTTACAACTACTAGTACAATTGTGTTATCAAGACCTCCTGCACTAACATCAGTCATACCGTCTTCTTATACTTTTACCAATGTTAGTAACCCATCGCTAAACACCACAACCTTCGTCCGCGTAACAACCTATGCGTCTATCGACACATCTGGGCCATTTACCGATGATGGCTCTATGGCATTTTCTACGGTAGACAATGTTACGGTAAATGGCTTTGTGCCACCATATCTTAGTTTTTGTGTAGGTGTTACCGTGGCAGTCGATTGCTCTTCTGCTAGTGGGCAACAGTTAAATTTTGGTGAATTGTCTAAAACTTCTCCCAATTTTTTAACATCTCAGTTCGCTGGTGCCACAAATGACCCAGGGGGTTTCAGCACATCCGTTACCGGCATCACCATGACTTCTGGTACTAATGTCATACCGGCCCTTAATGGCTTTCCTCAGTCCTCTCAGGCAGGCACTAGCCAGTTTGGTATGAACTTACGATTTAACAGCAGTCCAGCAGTGGGGAGTGACCCTATAGGCGTTGGAACTTCTGTAATTTCACCCCAGTTTAATGTGTCTAACAACTTCTTCTTTAATAATCAGGTGGTAACAAACTCTACACTTCCAACTGATTATAATGTGTTTACTGTAAGCTATTTAGTCAATGTATCTAATTCTCAATCACCAGGAGTGTACAACACCACGCTTACATATATAGCGGTTGCAGCCTTTTAATTTTAATATTTACAAAAGTCCAAAAAGTGCTTATAGTTACAGGCAACAAACCATTAATGGAGGGAAGAATGAAAATTAACAAAAAGTTTGCTTTGTTTAGCATTTTTGGCGTGCTACTGCTGGGTCTAATAGCTTTGCCAATCGCAAGAGCTCAGAACAATCAAGGTAGTGGTAGTGGTCTATTGCTTTCTCCTACTAGGACAGAAATTGGTGGTCAACCTGGAGAGAAAAAGACCTTTTCCATAACCGTTAAAAACGTTACAAATGGTAATGTGGTGGCAAAAGCCGTTGTTAATGATTTTGAATCAGATGGAGTATCCGGTAGCCCAAAACTAATAGTTGACGAGACTAGGGAAAAAACTCCATATTCTATCAAATCTATGGTTTCGGGCGTAGAGGACATCCCTCTAAAAGCTGGCGAGACCAAAGAAGCCAACTTTAGCATTGATATACCTGCCAATGTCTCCCCGGGTGCATACTTTGGCGCTATTAGGTACTCTGCCATCCCAGAGGACCAAGCAAAAGCCGGCAACGACCAAGTGTCGCTTACAGCTAGTGTTGCCCACCTCGTTTTTGTAGAAGTCCCAGGTGATGTAGTGCAAAGCATAAAGATAGAAGCACTTGAAGTTCAATCCAAAGATGGTAAAAAAGCCTCAATCTTTAAATTACCAATAACAGCTTCTGTAAAGATAACCAACTTGGGCAACGGATTTTCTCGACCCTTTGGTAAATTAACAATTACAAAAGGTAGTAAAACGATACTTAGTGATGAAATAAACAGCATAGACCCTAAAGGAATAGTCCTGCCAAACTCCAGTAGAACGTTTTCTAACGACGTTAAAGGAGTAAGTGCGCCAGGTAAGTATACTGTTTCTGCTGGAGTTGCTTACGGTAATGGTGGCGAAGTCGTAACCTATGAAAATACTTTCTGGTATCTTCCACTTTGGTTCGTTGCTGTTCTTGTCTTAATTTTGATAGTGCTAGTAGTAGGTGGCTCCATGGTCTACAAGAAAGTATCTAACAAATCATTCAGAAAATCTGGTAAATAGTAAGACAAAAACAATACCTTAGGCACTCCGCTTATGGTAATATAAGGTCAGTGAGTTAGTAATAAATAGTATGCGCAGATATCTTCCTAAAAGCATAAAATTATTAACGACAACTGGCCTTATAGTTTTTTTGCTAAGTATAGTCATGTTGCCGGTTTCTTCTGTGTACTCTGCAACTGACAGTGGTTCTGTGGGTCTAGAAGGTACTATTAGTGCACCACCACCTACAACAGGTGCTACAATCTCTTTCCCGCGTGATGGCGCCGTAATAACCAACCAACCCCTTACTGTTACCGGTATCTGTCCGGCTGGTCTGCTAGTAAAAATGTTTAAAAACAACGTCTTTTCTGGCTCTGTACAGTGTACTAAGGGTAGTTTTTCTATCCAAGTAGACCTTTTTAGTGGCGTTAACGAGCTTGTAGCTAGAGTTTATGATGATTTGGACCAAGCCGGCCCAGATTCTAATATTGTGCGCGTGACACTACCAGCTCTCAGCACTAATATTGGCGCCAAAATATCCCTAACGAGCAGTTTCGCTAAAAGGGGGGCCAATCCAGGAGACAAATTAACTTGGCCCATAACACTAACTGGAGGGAGTAGCCCATACGCTATAAGTGTTGACTGGGGAGACGGTAAAACACCGGATATTATTGCCCAGACCTTTCCGGGTACGTTTAATATAGAGCACAAATACGATAACCCCGGAATCTATAACATTATTATTAGGGCAACAGATAAAGACGGTAATGTAGCTTTCTTACAATTAGTAGGGGTTGGTAATGGCCCATTGTCACAAACAACCGGCACAACAGGTTCTGACGGTACCGGGCAAGACAACAATAAACAACAAGTAAGGATTCTGTGGCAACCGGCTGCCATCAGCATCCCACTTATATTCAGCACATTCTACCTGGGTCGTAAATACGAACTATTTACATTACGCAAACGCCTAGAACAGCGTGACGACATCCGCTAACCCCCAAAAAACACTATTCACCCTCACTCCAAACCCACTCCCAATAAAGAGAAAGAAGAGATTGACAGCGCTGTTTCCAAGGAGCCTCCTTGGAAACGGTGTTTTTATGGACTATTATGGGTTAATGAGTATAAATAAAAAGGTGTTTTTGGGGATGAGTGGAGGCGTTGATAGTTCTTTGAGCGCTTCACTTTTGCTTGAGCAAGGCTATAATGTTGTTGGCGTTTATATGAAGAATTGGACCAAGGATATACCTGGGTTTGATTGCCCGTGGAAAGAAGATTATCAGGATGCCAAACGTGTTGCTGTGAAACTCGGCATGGATTTCCGTGTTTTTGACTTTGAAAAACAATACAAACAAAAAGTTGTCGACTATATGATAGATGAATATAAAGCAGGTCGCACGCCTAATCCTGACATCATGTGCAATCAAGAAGTGAAGTTTAAGCTGTTTTTAGACACTGCATTAGATCAAGGTGCAGATTTGATAGCAACTGGCCACTATGCCCGTACAAAAGACGGAAAATTACTCAAAGCAACTGATGGTAACAAGGACCAGACTTACTTTCTATATAGAGTCAGTGAAGATGCCTTAAAAAAGACATTGTTTCCGATTGGTGAGTTCAAGACTAAAGATGCTGTGCGCAAAGAAGCCAAAAAACGTGGAATTGAAACTGCAGAAAAGAAAGATTCACAAGGAATATGCTTTGTTGGTAAAGTCGGTATACGGGAATTTCTGAGCCAATATGTAAAAACTGCCCCAGGACTGATAAAAGATGAAAATGGCGTAGAAGTGGGCACGCACGATGGAGCAATTTTTTATACCATAGGCCAAAGGCACGGTCTAAACGTTGGCGGGGGTTTGCCGTACTACGTAACCGGCAAAGATATGAAAACCAACATAGTTTATGTCACCACAAATTTATCTGACCCTAATTTGTGGAGTAAAGCTATCACTTTAACGGATGTTCACCTAATCAATAGCACGGATTTAAGCAAAACAAAAAATCTGCAGGTGAGAACCCGTCACAGAGCGCCACTCGTTAATGTTACGGATATCGAATTAGTAAAAAATCAGCTAAAAATCCAGCTGAAAGACGAAATTCGAGCTTTAACACCCGGACAATCGACGGTAATATATTCTGGCGACCAAGTTCTAGGTGGCGGTATCGTAATTTAGGCATTTTGAGTTAATAATTCCGCAAAATAACTTCTCTTTGGTAAACTATAGGATATGACCGGACAAGAAATACGCAGGCACTATATTGAGTTTTTTCAAACTAGGGGCCATGCGCAGATACCGCGTGCGCCTTTGGTGCCACAAAACGACCCAACCACACTTTTTACGGGTTCTGGTATGCAACCGCTTATACCGTACCTTTTAGGTGAGCCTCATCCTAGTGGAACACGCCTAGTAAACAACCAGACTTGTATCCGGGCACAAGACATAGAAGAAGTTGGCGACAATCGTCATACGACGTTTTTTGAAATGTTAGGTAACTGGAGTCTGGGTGATTATTTTAAAATCGACCAGCTGGGCTGGTTTTGGGAATTTTTGACTGCAGAAGTTGGACTGGACCCAAATCGTATCTACGTAACTTGTTTTAGTGGAGATAATGAGGCCGGAATTCCAAAAGACACGGAAAGCGCTAGAGTCTGGAAAGTATTATTCGCTAGCGCAGGGATTGAAGCCAAAGAAGTAGAAATAGGCACCGAAGAAAATGGAGCCGAAAACGGCATGAGTGGTGGCCGTATATTCTTTTACGGTGAGAAAAACTGGTGGTGCAGAGCTGGCAAAGCCGTTTCTATGCCGGTGGGCGAGCCGGGCGGGCCTGATAGTGAGGTGTTTTACCTCTTTCCTAACGTTATGCACGATAAAAAATGGGGTAAAGAGTGTCATGTTAACTGCGACTGCGGGCGATTTATAGAGCTAGGCAATTCGG
>JAYUAP010000040.1:0-2065 GCA_043741255.1 Candidatus Saccharimonadota bacterium
GGAACCCTGATGGACACTGGCGCTCTAGCCGGAAATTTTATTTCTGCGGCGGCTGTCAGGAGATCTAGGATCGAGTCCTTCACCGTGACAGATTCGAAATCGGTCTGCAGTGGATTAGACAGCACTTGTGTTAATCTTACTAAATCAATAGATTTGTTTGTGCATTTTCCTTGTCGTAATAATATAACAAAGACACATTCCTTCAAATTGAAATTCTTTGTTTTGGAAGATGCTCCTATAAGCCTTATCATAGGCAGGGATTCAATAAAGGAGTACGACTTGTTTTCGTACGTACCGTCACAGATAAAACTCCCGTTAATACAAAGCAGGGGAGACGATACTTTGTCGCCCCGGTGTACGGACGTACTGTGTCGCAGCTGTACGTGCTCCAGGGATTCTGGACCCTTGGAGAACGCTGTTAAAGGGGATGTTATGTCACACCCTACAGCCAGCTTAGATACGTTCAGTATGCTAGTCGACCCCCCTGATCAGTCGATCGAGGTAGAGGCGACGAGTTACTCTGACACAAACGGTATAGGTGCGTTCGAGCCCTTCCTTATCCCTATAGGGCCAGAGAGCGATTTGTTATCTTTAATAAAAGTCTCCGGTCGCCCTGAATTCCAGCAGCGTATACGCGCTCTGTGTAAGGAATTTGAGGGACTGTTTTCAAATACAGTGGGTAGAACCCCAGCTGACATTAAGCCTTTTAAGCTTAAGGTGGATTTAGAAAAGTGGGAAGTTAACGCTAATCGCGATACCCCACGTAAGCTACCACCAGAAAAGCAGGCAGAGGTCTGGAAACAGGTCCAAGAACTGCTGGATGCAGGCGTAATCGAGAAATCGGAAGCCAGCTATTACAGTCAGATTCTGCTAATTCCGAAACCCGGTACGAACGTATGGCGTATGTGTGTTGATTATCGTAATATGAATAATTGTACACAGCCTGCTTCGTGGCCCATACCAAATATCGATCAGATGTTTCGTCGTATTGGTGCTAATAAAGGAAGGTTTTTTGGTAACACAGACATGGCTATGGGTTATCACCAAGCCATGGTTGATAAAGCGTCTCGTATTTTTACGGCTTTCATTCTGTGGTGTGGAATTTACCAGTTCAGAAGATTACCTTTTGGCCCTAAACGCGCTCCATCTCATTTTCAAGAACAGATGGCTAGTGTTGTTTTAGCTGGCTTACTCTACTTTATTTGTGAGGTATACTTAGATGATATTACCATTTACGGTGAAACCGAGGATAAATTTATTGAAAATTTACGTACGGTTTTCACTCGTTTGAAAAGACACAACATTCTTTTAAAACCGTCTAAGACCTACTTAGGGTTCGAAGAGGTGGAATGGGTAGGGAAGATAGTTTCTGCTGAAGGTTTAAAAATATCTAAGAAAAGGACTCAAAGCCTGCTAGATTTCCCTTTGCCAATTACGTTCAAACAACTTAAGAGTTTCTTAGGTTTCGTTAATTATTTCCGTGATTTTATCCGTTATCATTCTATAACTGTCAAGCCGCTTCATGGCCTTTTGACCAAATATCATAAGACAAGTAAGGTAGCTTGGACTCCTGAAACTATTCAGTCTTTTGAGGATACTAAGGAGAGCGTACGTTCGTTACCTACGCTCTGTTTCTTAAACGATACCGACCCAGTCACACTATGTACTGATGCATCAGATTATGGTGCTGGAGGTTATCTGTATCAGACGGTTGATGGCGTCGAAAAGACAATTGCTTTCATTAGTAAAGCCTTTATTAAAGGTGAACTTAAATGGGCAACTATACAGAAAGAAGCTTTTGCTATCTTTTTCTGTTGTAAACAGTTAAATCATCTGTTGAGTGGTCGTAAATTCACAATTCTTACAGATCATCGTAATCTGCTATATCTTAAATCAAATTCTAACCCGGTAATTGTGAGATGGTATGTCGCTCTTCAAGAGCTTGATTATGACATGGCCTACATTCCGGGACCTCAGAATATCGTGGCCGACGCTATGTCGCGCCTATGCGAAAACCATATGCGTGATGATCCAAATGAGTTGGATCTTAAAAGCATGAATATCT
>JAYUAP010000041.1:0-2053 GCA_043741255.1 Candidatus Saccharimonadota bacterium
ACCCTACTCGGACAATTTGTGTCTCATTTGATCTAAATGGTCTGGAGCATACATCCCCAACGTTTCATAGGTATCTGATAAGTATTACAGAAGATATTAAGTTTCTGAAAAATGCAAATTTTCTATAAATTTGTACCTAAATTTGGATTGCTCTTCTATTATGCTCGTTTTGAGATCAATATGATCCTAGCATGACTCTCCATGGTTGTATTGTACTCCCTGGACCATAACAAACCTCTGGATATAGCGTGAGCCCAATATAAGTTCCTGTAATTTCTGTAGTGTGGATGTGCTTATCGTACTTATTTGTGATATAAGGAATGAGAATCTATAAAAAGACGTAGTCTAAGGACTGAAATGAAACAAAAAATACGTGTTTTTGAGCAAAAAATGCAACTTTCTTAATAAAATAGTTTTAATCCTGCTACCAAGTGTGAATGGTTTACAAATATGGATGCTATCAATATTCCGTTGGATCTAAGAAAAAAATATATTTTTTGAATGAATTACAGCAACTTCAACATGACGGACAACGGACACATTCGCACATCGGACAACGGACATATTGACGAGTTGGATCGGACAACCGACACCTTGCAACCTCGGCATCATGGTATACAATAAATCTCTATTAGATGAAGGATGATGATCATACAATGACAGGTATGAAGTGAGGACATTTAATTGTACCATCCAACATTTGACCATGATGAAGGCACCCCATGAGTAGTAAATAAGATTAACGAAACTTTTAAGCAGAAGGTACTAAATGCCACCTACCGCATACGCATGTTGACGTACTTAGATGCTTGCATAGTTTTTAACAATGGACTGTAAAAGTAATTACATCATGTTCTGACAATAACAATGATTGACATGTCTATGCTGTTTGGTATGACATAGCATTATTATGTACTCTCAATGTGTCATTGCAACATTATAGCGAGATCTTCAGAACGGCGCGGTTCACGCCAGAAGAAGCTTGCTTGAAAGTTAATTCCAACAATCCGGGTGCGAAACGGATGGCTGTCAGCCTGTCTCCTGCGGAGAGCATCAAGGCTTGGAATGATTACCGTACAATTCATGACACGTCACACAAATATACATTATCATATTCTACACACGCACACATACGCCTGCCTTTGACTCCTGCAGTACGTCACCATCTTGTGACGTCTATATTGCAAGCAACGTACGCCAGGCCGTCGACACCGACTGCCACCTGTACCACTCGCCCCGTATGTCCTGTTATGTCTATAATTGCTTTTAACATTTGCACTGCACGCTCGCACCATGTCATTTCTTTGAAATACTGTTTTGACAAGTACGTTGACTCCTCTCGGAATCAATCCTACGACGATGTACGATTTGGGATGTCCTGTTATCACCGGTAATCGCCACCCTCTTAGGTGGTGAAGAAATATGAAAGAAGAGCCAAATCAACGAACTGTAAACCATCATATCAACTTCTGCGATGACACCATCCCAGAAGTACGTGACGGTACAGTTCACCGCTGACGCAGCAGATAATGATAACAATACGCTCCATCAAATATGAATTTTAACACAGTGTCAGGAATATTCCATATTCAAGATATCTCTGTTGTGCAATTGATGACGTCATTGAGTTTCACTAAGAACAAGTCCCCTCGCAAGAGAGCATCTGTCCTACATAGTACGCATCATTATCTGCTGAATCAGGTTATCTAAAAGTCTAGGCATAATAGCATCAATATCGTCACAAAGTCGTTGAACAAAATGATTTTGTGACGGTGTGAAGCAACGTCTCCACAAGGAGATGCAATCAGAGCTTTGTCTGTCACCCTGTCTGGCACTGTTGAACTAAACTACTCCACAATATTGCTGTCCGTAACACGATGGTGATATCCTACAAGTAATATAGAACAACTGGTGAATGCCCTACACGTCAAACTAGTTATTTGGTGCGACGAATAGTCATTTACCAGCCCGTAAGAGATAGCAACCTGGTTGATTCTGCCAGTAGCATACGCTTGTCTCAAAGATTAAGCCATGCATGTCTAAGTATAAACAA
>JAYUAP010000042.1:0-2034 GCA_043741255.1 Candidatus Saccharimonadota bacterium
CTTGGAGCTGATTATGGTCTATAGGAGTAGTAAAACTATGTAAATCTGGCACAAACAGGTTGATTTGGTACTCACCGGCATGTTTTTTGGCCATATCAATAGTAGGCATCAATGCACCAAAATAATTGCCAATATGTAAATCATTATTGGCTCTAAGACCAGTCAAAATTACTTTCTTACTCATAACTTCCACTAATTATAACCCCTAGAGCCTAAAACTTCATGTTTGAGTGCAGTTTGGGATGAAAACTGAGCACATAAATTGAGGCGTACTTAATGCTACGTCTAAATTTATTGACGCAGATTTTCGCCCAAAATGTGTCAAAAATGTAGTTTTACTACCTTTTTGTGAACTGACGTTGTTTTCGGGCTTTCTTAAGTCCGAACTTCTTACGCTCTTTCTCGCGTGGGTCACGACCCAGTAAGTCTGCACGTCGCAGGTTGTTTTTAAGTGTTTCATCAACTTCTACTAATGATTTTGCAATCCCTAGTCTAATAGCGTCAACTTGACCAGAAGTTCCACCACCAGAAACTTTGACAGATACGTCGTATTTACCGTTAAGCTCTAATACGTTAAACGGCTTAGCTATCTCATTAAGCAATGATTTGCTGCAGGCAAAATATTCTTCTGATGATTTGTCATTGATAACGATTTTACCAGTGCCTTTTTGCAAGCGTACACGAGCTGTGGCACTTTTACGACGGCCTACTGCGTAGAAATATGGCATTATTTGGCTCCTTTCGAACTGATTGCGATGGGTTTTTGGGCTTCGTGTCCGTGCTGTGTACCTGGGTAAATCTTTAGACGAGCTAAGCGATCGTCACGCAGTTTATTAACCGGAAGCATGCCACGGATAGATTTCTTGATAACATTTGTGGAATCTTTTTCCATTTCATATTTTAGAGTGGTTTCACGTAGTCCACCGGGGTAATTACTGTGTTTGTAGTACATTTTATCTTCGATTTTATTGCCAGTAACGACAAGTTTGTCAGAATTAATCACAATAACGTAGTCGCCAACATCAATATGCTTGGTAAACATTGGTTTGCCTTTACCGATTAATAATTCGGCAACTCTTGTAGAAATACGGCCTAAAGGCAGTTCTGATGCGTCTACGACGTACCATTTACGTGTAACGTCACTTGGTTTTGCTGAAAATGTCTTCATTATTTCTTCTCGGCTTTCTTAACTGCGGGCTTCTTAGAGCTTTGGGTTTTGGGTTTTAAGACGAGAGTAGTTTTTTTAGCTACTTTAGGTTCAGTGCTCGTACTCACAGCTTTTTTAACGGGGGTAGATTTACTCAAATCATCAACAAAAGTAACTGTTGCCATTTGGGCATTGTCGCCACGTCGCATTGTGGTGCGTGTAACTTTAAGGTGTCCACTGGTGCGACCCGTAAGCTTTGGGGCTATTTCATCCATAAGTTTGTGAGCGCTTTCAATAGTCTGAAGTTTGGCGATAATCTGGCGCCTGTTGTGCAGTCCACCTTTTTTAGCTTTAGTAATAAGCCGTTCTGTGTAGGGCAGAATTTCTTTGGCTTTTGGCAAAGTAGTCTCGATAGATTCATACTTTATAAGTGAATCAGCAAGGCCCTTTAGTAATGCGCGCCTTTGGTCACGTTCACGACCAAATTTACGACCTTTATATCCGTGGCGGTGCATACTAAAACTCCATCTCCGCCATTTTTTCTTTAACTTCGTCTAGTGCTTTACTTCCAAAACCTTTTAGGTCACGAAGTTCAATGTCGCTTAAAGAAAACAAATCTTTCAGAGTATGAATGTCGTTGTTAACAAGCGCATTGGTTGTGCGAGCAGAAAGGTTAAGATCCTCGATAGATGTCATTAGAGCTGGTGAATCATCACCGTCGTCTAAGATACTAGTGCTACCAGAAGCGTTAGAAGGCGTAAGTGGTGCACTGGCTTCGATACGGGTTTTGCCGGCAAGGGCAGTATATTGGTTAACCAAAATTGCTGCAGCTTCTTCAAAAGCATCGCTTGGCGTAATAGAACCGTCAGTTTCTATGGTAATAAGTA
>JAYUAP010000043.1:0-11451 GCA_043741255.1 Candidatus Saccharimonadota bacterium
TTTGGAAAAACTTTTCGTAAACTAGCCTCAATTGCCTTTGTTCCAGGGTTTTTAAAGATGATAGATTCTGACCCGCACTGACTGCAGTTGTTAAGAAAAGGTAATTTTTTATTACAAGTATGACAAATTAGCATATGTTTATCGCCATGATAAATGTATGGAATATTACAACGGGTACAATGTAGCGTCCAACCACATTTCTCACATAAAATTGTACGTGAGCTACCTCTTTTGTTTAAAAATATCAGAGTTTGCTCATGCCTATGTATTTTCTCGGATACTTTTTCTAACAATGTTTTGCTAAGTAGGTCATGTCCACTACGCTCGGTAGGGTCCTGCAGTTTAATAACTTGGGTAGATTTTGAGGTTGAGTCAATAAATGGTAACTCGCTTAGACGGTGGACCTCTGCACCCATTTTTGATGCATAAAAATAGTCTTCAACCGGCGGTGTGGCAGAGCCGAGTACTAACTTTGCATTGCTAAGTTTGCTGAGTATGGCAGAGAGTCTAGTCGTCTGATATTTGGGGCTTTGATCTTGTTTATAGGCACTGTCATGAAACTCATCAATAATTATCATACCAAGGTTAGTGATAGGTGAAAAAAGAGCTGATCTGGCGCCCATAACCACTGTAGGACCATCACTTTTAGCGATTTTAAGCCAGATGTCACGTCTTTGTTTAACACTTAGCTTAGAATGAATCAAGAAAACATTACTGAAATTACCAACAAATTGTTCAGCTAATTGGGGGGTTAAACTAATCTCTGGCGTGAGGATTAGTATAGACTTATTTTTTTTACTCATGTCCTTGGCAAGCTCTAGGTATAGACGTGTTTTGCCGGTGCCGGTGTCGCCATGGACTATGTGAGTGCGTACTTTTGACGTATTAATTTTATTAAAAATGTCTTGTTGCTGTTTTGTTAGTGCAGGCAAAGTGTTGTGTTTTTTTACTACACTTTTGGGTAGTGCTTCAGGCCTATTTTTTTCTATGGCTGTCAGATTTGGCAAAAATAAATTGGCAGTTGCACCCAAACTGCCTGGGTAGTATTGGTTAAAAGTTTTAAAAAACTCTACATGCCTGGTCGACAAGCTTAAACCTTCATATGTATAGTCTATTTCTTTTACCTTAAAGGTAGGCCTGGGGACTGATTTTACTATGAATCCGCTTATGCTCTTTGTGCGAACCCTTACAACAACTATTTGACCAGTTTTAAGGATACTCTTGTAAGAATAAGTTAAAAAACTATCCCCTCTATAGCCTCTATCTGCTGGTGCAACCTCGTAGTAATACATGCACTTAACAGTATAACTCTAAACATTTTTTATGTGTTTTTTATTTTTGGTCTTGAAATCATAAAAGTCTGTCGCTATACTAAGCGTTGTTACAACAACATCGGAAAGAGGCGGAATGTTAGACGTTTTTATTACATCAAGAGTTAGGCGAAAAATCATTGTTGTCTATGCAAAATATCCTGACTTTAAAACTCATGTTAGAGGACTTGCAAAACTTATCAAAGAAGACGCCGGAAATATACAAAGAGAACTAAAGAGATTAGAAAAAATTGGTTTTCTGATGTCTGAGAAACAAGCAAACACAAAAATCTACTACACAAACAAGCAATTTCCTATATTTAAGGAACTGCAAAGCATTGTTCTGAAGTCGCAGCGCGCAAACCAGAAAAAAAGATAATCTGCATCTCACACCAGCTAGCCTGCTCAGATGTGGAGCATCTGACACCGCTAGATTCTTGGTCTTTTTTGGCTTGAGAAGTCCAATGCTCACTTCACACTACTCTGTGTACGGGTGCGCTCCGCGTTTCCCTCTCGCACCAAAAATGACCTAAGTGTGAAGCGCAGATAAGCATTGAATTAACCCTTGTAATAATCTAAATTACAGAGTATAATTGAGTTAATGATACAAGTTACTAGAAAAGATTCTAAAGAGTCTGCAGAAAATCTTTTGCGCCGTTTTACGCGCAAAGTTCAGCAGTCCGGCGTTTTGGCTGAAGCTAAGCAAGCTCAGAGATTTGAGAAACCTATAAGCAAACGCGACCGACGTGCGAAGGCTATTGTTAGACGCGAGCGCAAGGCTGTTAAAGTAAAGAAACTCAAGTTATCTTAAACTAACAGATGATTAAGCAATCTATTGAAGCTGATTTAAAACAAGCAATGTTAGCTGGTGATAAAGAGCTAACCATGACTTTGCGTACTATAAAAAGTGTAATTTTAGACGCTGAAATTTCTGGGGGGCTAAGAGAAAAGGGGTTAAAAGATGACGATGTCATAACCCTACTTTTAAAAGAGTCAAAGAAGCGAGTTGAAGCATCTAAAATATATAAAGATGCTAAAGAGGACGAACACGCCAATAAAGAGCTAAAAGAGAGCGAAATTATAGGTAAATACTTGCCAACAATGATGGGCGAAGATGAAATTATCGAAATTGCTAAAGAAATAATTGCTGGCATGGGCGACGCTGTTGGCATGCAACAAATGGGCCAGATTATAGGACAAGTTAAGGGCAAAGCAGGCGCTTTGGCTGATGGCTCGTTAATCGCAAAAGTTGTTAAAGATTTAATAAGCAAATAGGCCTCTAGAGAAAAATTATGATTATTTTTATGGGAGTTGCTGGTGCGGGTAAAAGTGTCCAGGGGACATTATTGGCAGAGACTCTGGGTTATCAATGGCTTTCAACCGGAGAATATTTGCGGGCTAATATAAGTGGTGAGCGAAAAACAGAAATGTTAGGAGGAAAACTCCTGGCTGACGATGAGATAATTGATATTTTAAAAAACTTTTTTGCAAGTATTGAGGATGAAAACAAAACAATATTAGATGGATTCCCGCGCACAATAGTACAGGCCAAGTGGCTATACAGGCAACACCAGGAAGACAAGCTTCATATAAGCAATGTGATTTACCTTAACGCCTCTAAAGAGGTAGTAAGCCAAAGATTGCTTGGCCGAGGACGAACTGACGATACGCAGGAAGCACTGGATAATAGGTTTGAAGAATACGAGAGACTTACATTGCCAATCATTGATTGGCTCAAGGACCAAGGTATAAATGTGCACGAAGTAAACGCCGAGCGCACAGTTGAGGAAGTTCAAAAAGACATACTTTCAAGAATAGTGGCTTAAAAAAGGCATAATATTAGCTATGTATACTCGAATTAAAACCCCAGAAGAAATAGAAAATATGCGCCGTTCTGGTAAGATTTTGGCTAGCGTCCATAAAAAACTTATAGAGCATGTTGCCGTAGGAGTATCAACGAAAAAACTGGCTGATATGGCGCATAAAGAAATAAAAAAACTTGGTGGTGAACCAGCATTTTTGGGCTATGGGGCACCTACGCCATTCCCAGATGTCATCTGTATTTCTGTAAATGATGAGGTTGTTCATGGTATACCCAGTGAAGATAAAATTTTGAAGGACGGCGACATAGTGAGTTTAGACCTGGGTGTTAGTTACAATGGTATGATTACAGATTCTGCTGTGTCAGTTATCTGCGGTATAGCTAATCCTAAAATTGAAGAATTTTTGATTCATACAAAAAAATCACTTTACGCCGGTCTAAAAGCTGTAAAAAATGGTTGCCTGGTAGGTGATATCAGTAATGCAATCCAAAAATATTTAGAGAGATACGGCTATGGAATAGTTCGTGATTTGGTAGGGCACGGGGTAGGGCACGAGGTCCACGAGGACCCAAATATCCCAAACTTTGGCAATAAAAAGTCTGGTCCAAAGTTAGTCTCTGGTATGACTCTAGCTATTGAGCCGATGACAACTTTAGGGAATTACGGTGTGCATATAAAGAGTGACGGCTGGACTGTAGCAACCAACGACGGCTCGCTAGCTGCGCATTTTGAACACACAATTCTGGTTACCGATAAGGGCTGTGAAATTCTTACACAATAAAATTAGTTTTGTATCTAGCCGTAACTGTTCATAAGCGGTATAATCTTTGTTATGAACAATTCCTCGCCTAATTATTTTTTTGGGCTCGATATTGGTACTAGCATGGTTCGATGTGTTGTGGGTAGCCTGGATTTATCCAGCGAAGAACCCAAAATATCAGTGGTGGCGCAAGGTTCTGCGCCAAACATGGGTATGCGCAAGGGCACAATAGTTCATGTAGACGACGTGGTAGCCGCGATTAATCAGGCCGCTAGCGAAGCCGAGAGAATCTCTGGCCTTCCTATCAGAAATGCCACCGTCAATATAAACGGCTCACATATTCAAGGCGTGGATTCTAATGGCGTTATTGCTATTAGCACTGCTAATAAAGAAATCACGTTGGATGATAAACTACGCGTTGAAGATGCTGCGACTATCATGCAAATTCCGGCTAACAGAGAGATAATCCAGGTTTTCCCGAAGAATTACCGCGTTGATGGACACGATAGTATAAAAGACCCAATAGGTATGCAGGGCGTAAGACTGGAAGTTGATACTCATATAGTCACCGTTGCTTCGCCTAATATACGAAGTTTAGATTCTGTACTCGAAAAGGCTCACATACAAGCTTCACATCACACAGTTTCTGGTTTAGCGGCCGCTGAAGCCGTGCTAAATCGCAAACAAAAAGAAGCTGGTACTTTGGTTTTAGACATTGGAGCCAGCACAACCAACCTGGCTGTTATAGAAGATGGTGAAGTCCAGTATGTATCTGTCATACCATTTGGTGGCATAAACATAACTAACGACCTAGCAATTGGCCTGAAGACAGATTTAGAAGTAGCCGAAGCGGTAAAGATTAAGCACGCTGGGCTTGGTGAGTCGGCTAAAACCGGCAAGGTGAGTGTAGAATACGAGCGTATTAATCATGTCTTTGAAGGCGGTGAAGTAGCCATGATTGTGGAGGCTAGGGTTGAGGAAATTCTAGAATTTGTAGATAAAGAGCTTAAAAAAATTAATAAATCTCGCAAACTTCCGGGCGGTGTAGTGTTGGTCGGAGGCTCTTCAAAAATTCCTGGCATGGCCGGATTTACCAGAGAAAAAATGCAACTCGCAGCGCGACTAGGTTCGCTCCAAAACACTGAAGGGTTGATTGATGAAGTCAAAGGTCTCGATTATGTAACAGCGGTGGGACTTATGAATTTGGACATGCTTTTTGCAGAACAATCTTTCAGCAGGGGTGCAGTGGGCAAGATGGTAAGTGAGTCAATTTTGGGTAACTTAGGCGGACTACTGAAACGATTTCGTTAATCTGCTATACTTTATGCTATATAGAGAATTCAGATAAGGAGAATCAATTGTTATGCCTCAAGTTACGCCAGCTATAGAAACATTTGCCCGTATTAAAGTAGTAGGCGTTGGTGGTGCCGGAGGGGCGGCTATCAATAGAATGGTTGAAGCCGGAGTAGACGGTGTCGAGTTTATTGCTATAAACACTGACGCTCAAGCCTTGCATCATTCCAAAGCCGGCACAAAAATACATATAGGCCATGATTCAACCAAAGGTCTCGGAGCCGGAGCTAACCCTACTGTTGGACAGCGTGCAGCTGAAGAATCATATGATGACATCAAAGCTGCCATAGAGGGAGCTGATATGGTATTTATTACCATCGGTGCTGGTGGCGGTACCGGCAGTGGTGCCGGTCATATAGTTGCAAATATAGCTCAGGATGTTGGTGCATTAGTTGTTGGTTTTGCTACCAAACCGTTTGCTTTTGAAGGTGAAAAACGCCGAGCTAACGCTGAAATTGCTATTTCTAATCTTCGACACCACGTTGATACACTTATTATTGTTCCTAATGACAAACTTCTAAATACTATTGACCGTTCAACCCCAATCATGCAGGCCTTTAAGGTTGCGGATGATGTTTTGCGACAAGGAGTACAGGGTATCTCTGATTTGATAACTGTCCATGGCTTAATTAACTTGGACTTTGCTGATGTTAAGGCTGTGATGAGCAACGCTGGTTCTGCACTAATGGGAATTGGCCGTGCCAGTGGCGATAACCGAGCCGTAGAGGCTGCTCAACAAGCTGTAGA
Source organism: Candidatus Saccharimonadota bacterium (assembly GCA_043741255.1). Classification (GTDB taxonomy): domain Bacteria; phylum Patescibacteriota; class Saccharimonadia; order Saccharimonadales; family 2-12-FULL-41-12; genus JALHOM01. The sequence continues at coordinate 5,994 of JAYUAP010000043.1, forward strand.
ATCTCCGCTACTAGAAGTTTCTATTGATGGCGCAAGAGGCATACTGTTTAACGTTATTGGCGGTAACGATATGTCGATGCACGAGATTAATACTGTTGCCGAGACAATCACTGCTTCTTCAGATAAAGATGCAAATATTATATTTGGTGCAACCATTAACCCGGAACTAGATGGTGAGTTAATAGTTACCGTAGTAGCAACTGGTTTTGATGAATCATACTTTAGCGCCAACGAACCAACAACTGTTTCATCTAGAGCTCCTGAATATGTCAGCACAAAAGAACATTCTATTAATAGTGATGATTCTATAAAAACACATGAGGCTGTGCCTGATGATATCAGCATGGACCTAGATGAAGCCGATGAAAATTCTGGCGAAAAAGATTTTAATTCTGATAATAAGGTACCAAACATCTGGACACATATTGGTGACGAAACTACATCCGAAGAAGACGAAAAGTCCGATAATGATGATACAAAAAATGTATACAATGAAGCAGAACTAGAAAAACCCTCCTTTTTACGCCGTCTAAAGCGCCGAAATACAGATAAGACCGAAAAAAAAGAAGATAAATAAACTTTGTAATTAATACACCATAAAATAGTTGCATTACGCTAATTGTGGGGCTATGCTATATAGCATAGACACTATATATAGATTATAAATATAGTAATAGTACTTTTATATTGAATAACTAATCGTGTACAAAGAGGAGCAAAAATGAATTGTAATCAATGTCACGCAACCGATACTAAAGTAATAGAATCTCGTGAAGCGTCAGAAGGTAAATCAATTAGGCGCAGGCGAATGTGTAGTAAGTGTGAGCACAGATTCACAACCTATGAACGCCTAGAGCAACCACAATTGATTGTTATAAAGAACAATGAGGTGAGGGAGTTGTTTAACAGAGACAAACTACTAGCTGGGTTGTATCGAGCTTGCGACAAAACTCCGGTTACTAGCTTGCAACTAGAGCAACTAGTAAGTGATGTAGAACAACAGCTATATAACTGTAGCGAATCGGAGATTCCTTCTGCTAAAATAGGGGAGCTCGTGATGGATAGTTTGGCAAACCTGAATGAGGTTGCTTATGTCCGTTTTGCAAGTGTTTATAGACGATTCAAGGACATAACAAGCTTTGAACGTGAGCTATCTAACATGCGAAAAAGAAAAACAGAGCACGTAAAGACAACCTACTAAAACTCCCAGTTTTAGGGGTTCCCCTCGATTCTTATCTAAATCATAAAAATCGTGGAGAGCTAGTAAGAAGCAAACAATGTATTTAGAGACCTATTGGGAGCTACGGGAAAACTCTAACAAAAATTACAAAAAAAATAATATTAATAAAAAACGTGAGGGTAAAAAAATGGGTAAAACTACTAATCTAAGTGTTAGTCGGCTTTTCACCGAGCCGAGGTCAAAAGGCTATGATAGTCTAACTTGGGTCAAAAGAGATTCAGTCATTGTTAATCCGATGACGAACGAAAACGTCTTCGAACAGAAAGACGTCGAATTTCCAGATAACTGGTCGCTAAATGCGATTAATATTGTCGCGCAAAAATATTTTACTGGTACGCCAGGCACACCGGGGCGAGAAAGTTCATTAAAAGATTTGATTAACCGTGTTGCTGACACGATTACTCGCCAAGGTCTACAGGAAAGTTATTTTGATAGCGAAAAAGAGGCTGAAGATTTTAAAGAAGAGCTTAAATATATCTTGGCTTCACAACGTGCATCGTTTAACTCACCTGTTTGGTTTAACATCGGTGCGCCGGACCGCGCACAGCAGGCCAGCGCTTGTTTCATTTTAGGTATAGAAGACACAATGCCAGCAATTCTTAACTGGTACCAGGAAGAAGGAATGGTCTTTAAAGGTGGTTCTGGCTCGGGCGTTAATCTTAGTCCTATTAGGTCTTCACATGAACCACTTGGTAAAAGTGCCGGTACGGCTTCTGGCCCACTCAGTTTTATGCGTGGTGCAGATGCTTCTGCTGGAGCTATCAAGAGTGGTGGCAAAACCAGGCGAGCTGCAAAAATGGTGATTCTAAACGTAGACCACCCAGACGTTGAAGAGTTTATTTGGGCCAAAGCTCGTGAAGAGCGCAAAGCTCGTGATTTGCAAGCAGCTGGTTGGGACATGAGTCTTAACGGAAAAGACATCCACTCTATTCAGTATCAGAACGCTAATAATTCTGTGCGCGTAACGGATGAATTTATGCAGGCTGTAATAGATGATAAAGATTGGGACTTAAAAGCCGTAAAAACTGGCGAAGCCGTTAAAACAGTGCGCGCTAAAGAATTGTTTAGGCAATTTTCTGAGGCGTCTTGGCAGTGTGCCGACCCAGGAATGCAATTCGATACAACGATTAATAATTGGCACACCACACCAAACGCTGGTAGGATAAATGCTTCCAATCCCTGTAGTGAATATATGCACCTGGATAATTCTGCCTGTAATTTGGCGTCAATAAATTTGCTCAAATATCTTAACGAAGATGGTAGTTTTGACGTAGAAAGCTTTAAACATACGGTGGAGATTATGTTTACCGCACAGGAAATTTTGGTTGGTTACTCGGAATATCCCACAGAAAAAATCACCAAAAACGCTAAAGCTTACCGGGAACTTGGATTAGGCTACGCCAACTTGGGCGCCATGCTAATGGCCCAAGGTTTGCCATATGACTCTGATGAAGGACGTGCTCAGGCAGCGGCAATTACTGCCATAATGACCGGCCACGCTTATGCAACCAGTGCCAAGATTTCACGCAAGATTGGACCTTTTGCCGGCTTTAATAAAGACCGTGAAGGTATGATACGCGTGCTAAAACAACATCGTGTTGCGGTTAATGACATAGACGCATCATTAGTATCAGAGAACTTATTAAGTGCTGCAACTACCGCTTGGGATGATGCTGTTGAGTTGTCAGAACTTTATGGTGTGCGTAATTCTCAGGCCAGTGTGCTGGCACCTACTGGAACAATCGGTCTGATGATGGACTGTGACACCACAGGAATCGAGCCTGACCTAGGTCTAGTAAAAGTTAAGAAACTAGTTGGTGGTGGCACTATGTACATTGTTAACCAGACTGTGCCGAGGGCTCTAAAAGTTATGGGTTACACCCAAGCACAAATCGATAGGATTATTAACTACATAGATGTAGAAAAGACAATCATTGGTGCGCCTGATTTGAAGGATGAGCACATAGATGTTTTTGCTTGCTCTATGGGCGACAACTCTATCCACTACTTAGGTCACGTAAAGATGATGTCTGCCGTACAGCCATTTCTGTCTGGTGCTATCAGTAAGACCGTTAACATGCCAGAAGAGGCAACGGTAGAAGAAGTAGAACAACTTCACATAGATTCTTGGAAAATGGGTCTAAAGGCCGTAGCGATTTACCGTGATAATTGTAAGGTAGCTCAGCCGTTGTCTATGGCCAAAAAAGATGGTGCCAAAGAGTCTGACGATACTTTAAAAGCCGATGATATTAACGACAAAATCATTGTTAAGGGAGCCGTTAGGCGGTCTATGCCAAAGATACGCACATCAAAGACCTTTTCATTCACAGTTGCTGATTCTAAGGGCTATGTAACGGTAGGAGAGTATGAAGACGGCACAGCTGGCGAGATATTTATCCACTTTGCCAAGCACGGTTCGACCCTGCGAGGGATTATGGACGCCTTTGCTATATCTGTTAGTCATGGCTTGCAGTATGGTGTGCCACTAAAGACATATGTAAATGCCTTTACTAACACTAGTTTTGCACCATCCGGTATAACTGACGACCCAGAAATTCGCACAGCCTCATCGCTCATAGACTATATCTTTAGGCGACTAGCTCTTAGTTACTTATCTTTTGATGATAGGTTGGAGTTAGGACTGGCGTCATTTGACGATATGCCAGTAGAACAAATCAGTTTGTTGGTTAACGAAACAGAGGAAGAAAAGACTATAGTTGCACAAACCGAGATTATACCGGCTAGCATGATAGTCAAAATTCCAAGAGTTGCTGATAGCAAAAAAGAATCACATAAGCAAACAGTTAGTAATGATGATTCGCCAATGTGTTATAACTGCGGTAATCAGACGCAGAAAGCTGGAAGTTGCTACGTATGTACAGCGTGTGGCAGTACCACCGGCTGCTCGTAAAATTTCTCAGAGCGCGCATACTGGGCGAAAGACTCCGTCAATAAACTTCACTGTAACTGTATTACAGCTTAGTTTATGTGCTCGTCTTTCATCTCAGTTTGCACCACTCTGAAAAAATTTTATTAGCTCCGACTTTATCCTGAACTGCACTCAAGCTAATTATTTTTAGAAAATCCACAAACTACTACCTGCAAACTACGAATTCCTATATACTTATGTTTATGAAAGTGGTGGTTTTATATAGGCCAAATTCTCAGCACTCGACTGATGTCGAAGGTTTCGTTCGTGACCTAGAAAAGCAGAGTTCTGGTAAAGTTGAGTTAATTAACGTAGACACACGTGATGGGTCATCTATGGCCTCGTTATATGATATCTTACAATACCCAGCTGTTTTAGCATTACAAAACGATGGTCAGCTTATAAAGAACTGGGACGGAAGCACTATGCCACTAATTAACGAAGTCTCATACTACACCCACATCTAACTACTCCTTTACAGATACGGTCACATCTGTTAGTATATTTATAAATACAGTAATAAATTGGTAGTTTTTACCATCTAGTGTAAGGAAAATGATGAAAAAAGCAGTAATCGCTACTGGCGGAAAGCAGTATCTAGTGTCCGAAGGAGAAACTTTGGATATTGAGCTGATTAAAGCCGATAAAAACAAAGTTACGTTCGAAGCACTTTTAGTCATCGACGATGGTAAAATCTCTGTTGGTGCGCCAATTGTGAGTGATGTTAAAGTATCCGCAACAGTGGTTGCCGAAGATACCCAGCAAGACAAAGTTACATCTATTCGTTACAAGTCTAAGAAACGTGTACATACAGTACGTGGTCACCGTCAACGTCTTACAACTATTAAAATCGATTCAATAAAATAAAGAGTTAGCCAGCCGGATAGTGCTAGTAGGTTGATACTTTATTTGTTCAATTAGGTGTATAAAAGTTAAAACCACTTTATTTATCTTGTGGATAACTATGTAAAAAATGTACCCACTACTATTGCAATATATATGTGAAGCGTAGATACTTACATATAGGTCACAAAAAATAAAAATGACCAAAATAAAAAAACAATATGGCAAAAAACCAAAGCCTAGCGGTTAAGACTTTTAATGCAGTAGTTAAGAAGATAGCTATTTATAGCTTTGTTTTTATTTTGTCCCTTTTAGCCCTATATACATATACCCGCCCGAATTCCCCCACTAACACAGCCTACGCCCTAACCAACTCCACCCTAAACTTCCAAGGTCGTCTCCTAACCTCCTCTGGTAACGTTGTTGTTGATGGTTACTACAACCTA
>JAYUAP010000044.1:0-2026 GCA_043741255.1 Candidatus Saccharimonadota bacterium
GGCGCTAGCTATGTGCTGTCCTACTAGTGTAGATAATGCAAGGAGGCGACAAGCTATTAAAACAAGCAAAACATTAGATGCCAGAGAGCAAGCCTCAAAACTTGCATATCTTTTAAGCGTTAGCGGTCGACCCCCGCTAATCAAAGTCAGGCGTGGAAGATATCATAGTTTAGTTTATATTACATATTGTTGTATGAGAGCAGATGCAGCTAATCTTACTATGTGGAAAATCGCCCCTGTCTTATTAGAGGACGATGTAATAGCCCTAAATGCTAATCAGAGACTTGAGCAGCCTTATGTAGTGAGAATGATGCTTGTTAAGAGAGATGCTACTCAAATTCTTCGACGTTTAGGAATGGATACTCTTACTGATACAATTTACAATATGATATATAGCACAATCCAATCATCACTAGTAGTAAATAAGATGAGGTTATTACAAGAGCGTTATCCAGAAAGCCATAGACAACATGCAGACTACATTGACGTGGATCATCATAATATTGATTATAGGTTAAGGAAATTAAGAGAGCTTTCATGGATGGGTGTAAGAACTGATGAATACGCAAATTTGACTAGAGAACAACATACTGTTATGTTCAATAATATCGCTTGGTTATGTATATGTTTTGATCCTTTATTTTCTTTATATCACGGTGATGATTTTGCTACCACTGAAGGAGGAGATTTACTTGAGAATGGATACGATCAATATTTAGAAGAATTAAATAGAATAGATGTGGAACATCAACGGCAACTAAATATAGCATGGAATGAAAGCCGTCGCAGACAACCACGTGAAATGCGTCGTCGACTTCAGCTTGCAGGTGTTGGAGAAGATAATGCGGGTAATGATAATAACAACGGGGGCGGTAAGTAATTATTTTACAAAGGTGGAAATGGTGGTAACAACGGAAGAGGCGGTGGAAATAATGATCGTAGAGATGATAGGGGTAGAAGAGATGACAGAAACGATGATGATAATGGGGGTGGGGGCAATGGACGTGGTGGAAGGAGAATCCCTAGAGCTGATCAGCTAGGTTATAACCGTAAGTAGTTCATTAACATAGCTAACCAAATTCAAGAAGAACGCGGATTTGGTTTTGGTAACCTCGAACGTGGGATGATAAACACAGATATTGCACAAGACCCTACTCTTTTTTCTAACAGAGTTCTTAAGCCAACTGGACGTTCCTCTGATTCAGTTGATGCTACAGCTGCAATTAGTCCAAAGAATGACCTTATTTTTGCAGACAATAATTTAGCGCCTAGAAAAAATTCTGTTTCTTCAGCAGGAGTAAATACAGTCAGCATGGGAAGTAGTAATACAATGAGTATCGTGAAGAAGTTCAAAGCTATGAAATTTGCTGCTGATAAACAAGTCGTTGACCATATATATATTGAAGATTCGTTGCCTAAAAATAAAATGGAGTTGAACAATAAAACGGGCCTAGAAGTTATTGTGCAAGGTAAATTTAAATTACATATAGCAGATAGCGTTGGTGGTATTGATGCGTCTGATCTTGAGTCGGAAAACACACTCGGTAAGAGAGCCTTTTTTGCCGAGTAAATTACCCCGCGCCTTATAAAATATTTTTTTAATTAATTAAGGGAGATTAATGTCGGAATGGAGCATTGCCTTTTTCATCAGGCCATAAGTGGATATTAAGACTGGGGAACATTATAAGACTTAGCCTCCGTGCATATTATGATAATATCTTGATTTGCTGTAAATAACTTTAATGTTCCCCAATCGAGTGTTGTGGGGGAACATTTAGTTTCTTGCTCAAAGCTTTTTCGGCCATTTTTTATTATCGACAAGAATGGAGTTTTCTTAATATCGGTATGTGCTCTAGAAAACTTATTGGACCAAAGTGTTTTGGTAAACCAAAGTGTTTTGTTTTGCATTGGGTTTCTCTGTTGCTTGATACTCTCTACTCATAATTCTTTTAGTTTCTTGTTCCATATTTTCCATGGGGTTTGGGGTTTGGGGTTCGGGTTTTGGGGTTTGGGGTTTGGGGTTTGG
>JAYUAP010000045.1:0-1988 GCA_043741255.1 Candidatus Saccharimonadota bacterium
GGCAATTCAAAAACCAGAAATGTCGATCAAAAGTGGGTTTCCAACATTGCAAAAACCAAAAACTCCAACAACTCAGATCCGAACCCTCACTCACACTCATCTCTCATGTGCACAATTTGTGGAAAAACAAATCATACTACTCAAGATTGTCGCACAACAAGAAATGAGTTCGCGAACCACGATAATCGGCCCTATGTCGGGTCCGAGAGTCACACGAAACTGGTGAAAGCGTTCGGATCCAGAGATTCTATCCCAAACTATCACGACCTTCAGAAGTTGAAAGAGAAAAAGGATGGTTCCTCAAAGAGCTCTGAGAAACCGTTGTCGACTTTCCCTCTGAAGTCAGAAAACAAAAAGGATTGGAAGAATAAAGGTTTGTCACTATCAACCATTCTTCCCCTTGAATTACCTACCTCTACGTCCCCTAATTTAGTACCTGTTTCATTTGTCTCTTCCTCTCACCAGGAGATTCAAAGAAGCGCTAAAGCAGAGGCCTTGCTCGATACTGGCTGTCTAGCTGGAGATTTTGTAGCCAGAAGAGTAGTAGATAAATACCATCTTTCGCCAATCATTCATTCAGATTCTCATAATTCTGTTTGCAGTGGGCTTGATAACACGTGCTATGATATGTCCAAATCAATTGCATTGACTGTTACTTATTTTAATGAGCGTTTAAATAATCACGATACATTTAATATAAACGCGAATATTTTAGACGCTTCGCCAATTGATATGATCATAGGCCGTGCTTCAATTAAAAAGCATAGCCTAGTTCTTCAAATTCCCAGCCAATTCGAGAATACAAAGGTACTTATAACGGAGAAGAAATTCTCTGAGAACGTAGTTAAGTGTTGTGGCTGCCAGCCGAAGGAAGATTTGCAACCTTCTCTAAGCGTCCCACAAGGTAATCCTCTTACATCCAAATTTGAGGAACCGGCAGTATCCCAAACATCACGCTTACTGGCGTCATTAGTCTTAGAGTCTGAACAACTCTCAGGAGTACCATTGTCTGACGAAGATGAAATAGATCACGATAAAACAGACATGTTTAAACCGTGGTTGCCAACATCGTCTAATGCTGACATTCTATCCCTTATTCATATCTCGGGCGATAAAGATCTACAATTAAGATTGCGTGCTTTATGTACGGAATTCGCAGATGTCTTTAGTAATGAGCTTCCTCAAGAACCAGCTAAGATACCTCCATTCAATTTAGTTGTAGATGATTTAGAGTGGAAAGTGAGTAAAAATAGAGCTCCACCACGACAACAATCCATAGTGAAACAGATTGCTCTTTTCAAAACATTACAGACGTTGATCAGTCAAGGTATTGTTGAGAAATCACAATCACCTCACTATAGTCAAATCCTAATGGTTCCCAAACCGGATGGTACATTTCGTATGTGTGTAGATTATAGAGCTCTAAATGATTGCACATCTGATGCCAGTTGGCCAATTCCTAATATAGCAGAAATGCTTAGAAGGATAGGTAATCAAAAACCAAAAATATTTGGTATTATGGACCTTACACAAGGATACCATCAAGCTCCATTAACCTATGCCACAAGAGCTTACACTGCTTTTATTACCTTTTCTGGGGTATATCAGTTTACACGACTGCCTTTCGGGCCTAAACGCGCACCATCATACTTTCAAGAAATCATGGCTACTGTGGTACTAGCAGGCCTTATGTACATGATTTGTGAAATGTATATTGATGATTGCAATGTTTTTGCAGATAATAATATCGAATTTGTTTCAAGATTAAGACAAATTTTGGAAAGATTCAGAAAACATAATCTTTACTTAAAAGCATCTAAATGTTTTTTTGGCTACTCCGAAATTGAGTTTGTTGGTAAAGTTGTATCTGAAGAAGGATTAAAAGTATCCCAAAAGAAAATTCAATCTGTACTCGATTTCCCGTTACCAACTGTAAGCAAACAGCTAAAAAGCTTTTTGGGCACAGCAAACTATTTAAGAGACTTTGT
>JAYUAP010000046.1:0-1986 GCA_043741255.1 Candidatus Saccharimonadota bacterium
CAAAGTACTCGACAGATATTTTGGCTGTAGCCAAGGTTGAGCCAACAGTGCGAGTAAAAGACCTGACCGATGCAGAGATTGGACGAATTTCTGATGTAATTGCTGAAAGCTACACTGTAGAAGGTGAACTTCAAAGAGTTGTAGCTGGTAATATTAAGCGACTTAAGGATATTAACTCCTACCGAGGTATGCGCCACAAGGCTAACCTACCCAGCCGGGGCCAACGTACCAAGACTAACGCGCGAACACGCCGAGGTAAAAAGACTACTGTTGGTGGAACTGCTAAGAAGGTAGCATCTAAAACTTAAAATTATGGCAGAAGAAGAAATTAAGAAAACCGAGCAAACGGCTGAAGTTAGCACAGATGTGCCGACTGAAGCTAGTACTGCGACGACTGCTACTCCTAAAAAGAAGAAGTCTAAGCGTACTGTTGCTGTTGGCCAAGTACATATACAAGCCAGCTTTAACAACACAATCATTACAGTTACTGACCAAGCTGGTGGCACATTAACCACTGCTAGCGCTGGTGCTTGCGGATTCCGAGGTAGCAAAAAAGGCACTGCCTATGCAGCCCAGGTAGCCGCTGAAAAAGCAATTAACTCTGCAAAACAGCAATACAACTTTGCTAAAGCCGATGTTTTTATCAAAGGCATTGGTTTAGGACGTGAATCTGCCGTGCGCGCAATGGCAGCAGCAGGTGTTGCAGTAGATTCTATAAAAGACGTTACGGGTGTACCTCATGGTGGTTGCAGGCCCAAGAAAGCAAGAAGGGTATAAAACATGGCTAGAGATACACAATCTATAGTAAAAATGAGTCGCCGTGAAGGCTATGCACTTCACCCTAAAGCTCACAAAGCTTTAATGAAACGCTCAACTCCTCCCGGCCAACAAAAAGCCGGAGCTTATCGCACTAAAGTCAGTCAATATAGCTTGCAACTTCGCGAGAAGCAAAAAGTTAAGCGACTTTATGGCTTGCTAGAACGACAGTTTTCTAACTTGATGAAAGAAGCTTCACGGTCTCGGGGCCAATCTGGTGAAGTCTTACTAAAACTTTTGGAACAACGCGCCGATAACGCTGTTTATCGTGCTGGTTTTGCCACTAGCCGTCGTGCTAGTCGTCAACTAATGACTCATGGTCACTTTGAACTTAATGGTCGACGAGTTGACATCCCATCTATCAGATTGAAAGCTGGCGATATACTTATAGTCCGAGCTAAAAGCCAAAAAAGCGAATATTTCAAGAATTTAGACGAAGTCAGTCCTGCAGTTAATGATTTACCAGGTTGGCTAAAAGTAGACCGTAAGAAGTTTACTGTAACCATTACCGGTGTTCCAACAAGGGAAGAAGCTGAAATAGATATTAACGAACAACTAATTGTAGAGTACTACTCACGCTAAGGGAGGCAAATAATATGTCAAAAACTATTCACACACCAGGAGTTGTTAACGTCGATAATCACGATAATAACAGCGCAACATTTTCTGTAGAACCACTTCACAGTGGTTATGGAATGACTTTAGGAAACAGCCTTCGCCGAGTACTACTTTCATCACTTGCTGGCTCAGCAATCACAAGTGTTAGATTCGACGGTGCAAGCCATGAATTTACCATTATCTCAGGTGTTAAAGAAGACATCGTAGAGATAATTCTTAACCTAAAAGGCGTTGTCTTCAAGGTATTTAGTGGTGACCCACAAATACTTCGTATTAACAAAAAAGGCAAAGGAGCAATAACCGCTAAGGATATTGAACTTAACGCCGATGTCGAAGTTGTTAACCCAGACCACGTAATCGCAATACTAGACGACAAAGCCGTTTTTTCTGCTGAAATTACTGTAGAAGTTGGTCGTGGCTATCGTACTGTTGAGGAAGTATCTGATTCACGTACAACTGACCAAATCGCTATTGACGCGCTATTTAGCCCAGTTCAAAGGGTACGCTACAAGGTAGAAAACACCCGTGTTGGCCAAATGACTGACCTTGATA
>JAYUAP010000047.1:0-1984 GCA_043741255.1 Candidatus Saccharimonadota bacterium
TTATGGTTGTGGTATGTTGGGACATAAAAAAGTTACTTGTCGTTTTGATAAAAGTAAGTACTTTAACCTAGCAAACACTTCCTATTTGGGTTCAACAGCGCATCAATTACTGGTGGCTGAGCTAGGCCCACGGAATAGTATTCCAAGGGATGGAGAGATACAGAGGATTCTGTCTGTGAGAGGTACCAGCTCGAACGTACCAAGTACGAGTTCGTACGCTCCTCAGCAACCTCCTCCTCCCTCGGGTCATCCGCCGATAAGTACGGGCTATTCGTCAAAGCCGTACTCTGGAAATAACCAGAGCAGAAGAGGAAGAGGTAAAGTTTTATCTAACCTAATATCCCCTCGTGCTACCTCATCTGACTTCCTTCCTGTTACCTTACGTTTTCTGCCTGATCAACAGGAGACAACAGGAGGAGATGAAGTGGAAGCTTTGTTGGATTCTGGCTCACTTGCTGGGGACTTCATTGCTAAGAGGGTAGTTAGTCAGCTGAAACTGGAGCACCATGTTGTTTCTAATAAGTCTAGAACAGTATGTAGTGGTCTAGACAGCAAATGTTATGATATTAGTAATAGTCTTGCCTTGTATGTTTTTTATTTCAATGAACTTTTAAAAAAAGTTGCATATTTTAAGATAAATGCAATTATTTTAGAGTCTTCTCCTATCGACCTTTTAATAGGTAGAAAGACTATAAAAAAGTTTGATTTGTTTAATCAAGTACCGAGTCAATTAAAAGACTTCGAGGAAAAACCCATAACAGCGGTAGTAAAACCGTTAGAGTCCGTGAAAATATCTCGTGACTGTCAGCCGAGAGTAGCTTTGCTACCTACTCAAAGCATCACAAAAGGATTTCGACACTTATCCCAAGTGAAGAGTCCGACAGTATCCCAAACACGAGGTATTGTAGCGTCATTAGTCCTAGAGGTTGAACACCTCTTGGGGGTTCCTACACCAGATGACGATGAGATCGTTCATGAGAAAGGTGACACCTTTGCTCCCTGGTTGACATCTGATTCTACTGTTGATGTATTGTCCCTTATAAATATAAAAGGTGATAATAATCTACAAGAGAATATACGTACATTATGTACAGAATTTAAGGATATCTTTAGCAATGAGCTTCCTGCAGAGCCTGCTAAGATAGAACCTTTTAATTTAGTGGTGGAGACAGAGAAATGGAGAGTACCTTCTAATAGGCTTCCACCTCGACCCCAATCAGCATTAAAACAAGCTGAGTTAGTGAAAACACTAGATATGCTAAAGAAGGGAGGTATAATAGAACCGTCTCAAGCATCACACTACAGTCAAGTACTCTTGGTACCGAAACCAGATGGATCTTCTCGTATGTGTATAAACTATATTGCTTTGAATGCGTGTACTCCTGATGTAAGCTTTCCTATACCTAACATTCGACAGCTATTTGTCAGAATGGGGACTAAGAAGCCCACCATATTTGGGGTTATGGATCTTACTCAAGGTTACCATCAAGCACCATTAACATTTGCAACACGTGTTTTCACAGCATTCATCACCTTTTGTGGAATTTATCAGTTTACTCGCTTACCATTTGGGTTGAAGCAGGCACCATCATATTTTCAAGAAATGATGGCGACTATTGTATTGACTGGATTAATTTACCATATATGTGAGATGTATATTGATGATTGTATTGTGTATGGAAGTACAGAGATAGAATTTGTTTCACGTTTACGTTCAATTTTTGAACGATTCAGATTACATAATTTGTTTTTAAAAGCATCTAAATGTAAGTTTGGATATTCAGAATTAGACTTTGTAGGTAAAGTCATCTCAGAAGAGGGCCTACAAATGTCACGTAAAAGAATACAATCTGTACTAGATTTCCCTGTACCTGTCTATGCTAAACAGTTAAAAAGTTTTCTAGGAACTGTAAATTATTTTCGTGATTTTATACGAAATCAGTCTTCTTTAGTACATTTATTACATGCACTAATTGCTGATTAT
>JAYUAP010000048.1:0-4809 GCA_043741255.1 Candidatus Saccharimonadota bacterium
TGACCCTCCTTATATCGGTAGGCACGTAGATTATTTCAACTCGTGGTCAGAAAAGGATTAGCAAGAACTATACGATTTGCTCAGCGTGATACCAGCAAAATTTATCCTTTCGACCTGGCACAGTAATCAATATCGCACCAATCTTGCCATCGAAAAATATGCTTATAACTTTACTACTTTGACCCGCGAGCATTTTTATCATGTGGGCGCAAGTGAAAAAAATCGCAACCCTATGCTGGAAGCAATTATTCTTAACTATAATCCCTTGCCACAGGTGGAAATACAGTTGGAAAAACAGATGACTTTGTTTGAGAAGTCACATAAAGATGATTATGTGGTTTATACGCCAAAAAGTTAACTGCTCTAAAATGGCGACTTTGTTATTCTGGTAAAACGCATACATTGTCTATTGCCGCTTTTAGATCCAGAAATTTTCTTCATTTTTATAACCAACATAAATCCTTGTGTTCTTGTCATCTGGAGGAATATTCAGTTCTCTAGAAAATCCGATCAATTGTTTGTTGGATTGAACAAAGGTGTCTTCATGCATGAATTCCAGTCCTATTCGTCCGAACAAATCTGGGGTTAGTTTATTGTAATAATCTCGATCACTAACAATGAATTTATACTTGTGCATTAACTGCTTTCTATCAGCAATGGGAGAAGTGATATATGTTTTAATTTCTTGCTCATTTGGTTCTGGAAGGTCAAGAGTAAGCCCCACACTCTTATATTTCTCTTTTAGATAGTCGAAATTGATGGTTGTGATGAGACACATATATCCAGTTGTCAAATCGAAACTATTCTTATCCGTAAGAGGAAATATACCATATGGTGCTATCCTTGAAGCAGTGGATTCAAACAATTGTAGGTTATGGAATTTGGCGATATGTTGTGTATCATCAAATGGGTGTTCGTTTTTTAAACTAACATTTTTACTTCTCATGTCTATTGCTTCAATAGCTACGCAGTCGCTAACCATTGCCTTGTAATAACTATGATTGCGAGCTTGGTTTAAGGCTTCATCAACGGATGAATGATAAGTTTTAATTGGAATATCAGCTTTGAAAATAAAATCGTGCTCACTTCCTCTATCACGAAAACCTGTATTATGAAAATTGATCAATTTATCTAAGTCTTTTCGTTGACGATTAGCACGACGATTTTTCTGGCTTGCTCTGCCATATTTTGTTTCTAAAACAGAAATTTCATCGTTTCTTATTATAGTTAAATCTGCATATCTTAAAACTGTAGTTAAGTCATTCACAATAACGATTGAACCATCTTGTTTAACTATTTGTTGTGCAATAGCAAAATCATTGAATACAGTGTTGTCTAAATGCCCAGTTTTTGAATGCTCAGAGAATAATTGGACGAGAACGCGGTCAAAATTAAACACTCGCCAAACGACAGAATCAATTAACCGTTTGACGATTAAAATTAATTGGTTTACAACTGAAACACCAAGCGCATTTTTCTCGTTCTTAAATTCTGTTCTTTTGCCTTGAAAATGATTAAGAAGTTCGATGGCTTCAACTTGAAGTGCAAGTATAGAATCCGGATTCTTATCCATTTTTCTGCTTTCGCAGAAAAGATCGAACAATAAATCGCATCTTTCCTCATAAGCAGGCGATGCTAACACTTCAGAAATTAGATTGATTTGAGATCTTGGATCACTAGTAATCATTTGTCACCGATGGATTTGATGATTTTCAATATTGTGTTTGCAATGAAGATGTGGGAGTAGAAAGCAGTAGTTATTTTTCATCAGTGTTCCTAAATAATCCAACCACACAATCAGTAGGTCGCATCGAGTTCCATGTTTCTATAAGCATAGATTTTGCAGATTGATGCCAGTATTTTATTTTCTTGTAATCTTTCGCATTGATCTTTCCTTTTAGAATTTCACAATTATCAAGCCTAAAACTAGCGTCAATTTCTGGTGAAATTACGTGAAAATGAGGCGGGGCATGCTCGTTAGAACGAATTTCTATTTTCATATTTCGAATTAGCGCGACCCGTACTCTTATTATGAGCGGATCTTGTGCCAAAACCAGATTATTATCTTTGTCCAATATTATGCATGGACCATTTAAGAGCGCATCAAGATATTCGACCCATTCGTCTAAGCTATTCAATTCTTTTGGGTCAATAAAACAAAAACTAAGCGTGCTCTTGAGTTTATCTTTAGTCATATGAGTTTAATGATAATCAAATCAAATTTGTATCCAATCGAGCTTTTATATCTAATTAACCTATCATTAAATTACTGCTGGAAGAAGATGGATGTTGACATCGTGAGTATAACCGCAAGTCTATTGGTGTTGTATAATCAAAACGTAAACATAGTAAAAATCTCAAACTATGTTGGGAATTAATTAATATGCGTGTGAACCCATACCAAAGTTATGAAGATATAAAAAGAATAATACTGGAAGAAGATCGTAATTATCGAGTCTGGGATTTTGGCAACAAGCCATCCAGTCGTGGACCAAATTTTCAATCTGGCAATTTTACGATTTCAATAATCGATAGGTTTGGGGATAATATCCCTTCAGTTATTAGTTATGAGACTTTGATGGGTTTTCAACTCCCGCATACCCCAACTATTATTTTAGATTCTAATGTTACGTCTGTATTAAATGAGTTTGTGCTGCATCCCGACCGATTATCATCAGATAAAACAAAAGCAGTTGTAAAACTGCTTGACTACTTTATCCATACGAAAGTGGATTACAGTCCGTTATTTTATTCGCTTGAAGCATTCTCGAAAAATAAAAACTTTGATTTTAGCGATCAATATATCGAATTCAGCAAGAGTTTATTGTCTCTTAGCATGATGGATAGGCTCCATTTTTTGAAAAAAAGGGAAATAAGACCAGATAAAGAGATTTTTGAATGGTATGTTGAGAAGCTAGAATCAAGTGATCTTGATGAAATGGCTGGTCGTCTTCACGAAATATCCGCACAAATGTTATCTTCTTACAATGAGAAGTTGAACGTTACCTACGTAACTTTACTCAAAATGGCGCTTATCCATAAGACTAGCAACAAAAGCATTGCATCGAAGATGAAAATGCTGTTTGATTTTATCTTCAGTAATTTCGGTGCAATGCTTGGAGAGGAAATTGGAATAGCAGTTTACTATTTTGCAGGGAAATTGGATCGGTTTATTTCTTTTCAAAAGGGTGCTCAGTTTGAACGGGTAATTTCTAATTTCAGATCAACGACATGGGATATTAATTTATTAAGATATCCAGCACATCTTCTTACTCAAAGCAAGTCTCCATTCCAGTTGGCTAAAATTTGTACTTGCGAAAAGCAGTTGGCATACATCGGAAGAAAATTTTTTATCCCGAGGCTTTTTGCCAGTGGCGAACAATTTTATCCAGCATTAATGGTTGATTACGACGACCTTTTTAAAATATATCCTAAACCAACCATGGATCGACTTTTTCAGTTAAACAAGGAATTCGAAAAAACTAGAATGGAAAGAAAGGCTGATCAATTGGTTGCGCCTGATGATACAAAGATAGAAGAATTGAAACTTAGTCTTGAACAAGAGATCAAGGCATTATGTAGCTAAATTAACTACTCGCTGAAATCCCCATGCTCATCCTCTCCTCCTCCCAACTCCTCACCCTCGCTTAAACAAGACTTCCGAAGTTTTAGAAACTTCGGAAGTCTGTAATTTCAAGCCAGCGGTTGCAAACTCAGCAGGTGACCGATCTCGAATCCATCATCCAATTCCTCCCAGTAAACAGCAAAGCCATTCGGCTCAATCGTCCATTTGGCGCGTTGTTCGGGCGTGGCTTTGGCGAGCCACTTGAGCCAATCCATTTGGTCAATTGGCAGGCTGATCTCACGTCCATCGCTTAATAGGATATGTAAAATGTTTCCTTCAAAGCGAACGCTTTTTGCCTGTACTTGAAGTTCAATATTACTGGCTGAAATAATCATTCCAAACCTCCAGCAACCTTTCCTAATTCTTGCGGTTCAACTTTAAAATACGATTTAATTCAGGCTGGTTGTAACCGCGATTATATTCGATACTTACAGGCACAAGCCAGATTTTTGCAACATCGTCGCCGTGGATCACATGCACATGCGGCGGCTCTTGAATGTCGGATGAATAAAACGGAACTTATATCCGTCTATAATGATGGTTGGCATTGTGACCCAATTTTACACCCAAAATAAACCTGCTTGCACTTGCCCATAACTGTGGTTAAATTACCCTATCCGACCCAATTCTCTACTCTCTAATCATCCAGTCTCCAATCTCTATTATGTTAATCCACTCCTCCTCTCAACTCCTTACCCTCGCAGGCGGACCCCAACGCGGACACGCTCTCGGCACGCTTGGCATCATCGAAAACGGCGCGGTCGTGGTGCGCGATGAAACGATCGTCGCGGTTGGCGCCACCGCCGAACTCAAAGCCTCTTATCCCGACGAACCGACTCTCGACGCCAGCGGCTGCGTGCTCATGCCCGGCTTTGTCGATCCACATACGCATCTGATTTGGGCGGGCGACCGCGCGGACGAATTCGAGAAAAAAATGTCCGGCGTGCCGTATCTCGATATTCTCGCGGCGGGCGGCGGCATTATTTCAACCGTCAAGCAAACCCGCGCCGCCAGCATGGAGACGCTCATCACGCAGAGTCGCTCGCGTCTGCTCCGCATGTTCGTCCACGGCACCACCACTGCCGAAGCCAAAACGGGTTACGGTCTGCAAACCGCCACCGAGCTGCGTCTCCTCAAAGCCCTGCTCGCCCTTGACGACGAGTCTCCGCTCGATCTCGCCATCA
>JAYUAP010000049.1:0-1926 GCA_043741255.1 Candidatus Saccharimonadota bacterium
AATTTTATAAATTGCATAATATTATATAAACATTTGACTCTAATTCAAATTTATTATACACTAAGCTTATAGTTTTTATCAATAACGAGCTTAGTGTGCGGGAAAGATTAACTTTATTCACCATGAAACAACTCATCAATAAACTTAAACTGTTAGTTATATCAGCTGTTTTTATAGTTCCGATTACTATACCTCTATTGACAGCACACGCCTCAACATCCAATAACCCCAAAGTATCATTCACTTTCGACGATGCCTATCTTAGCGCTTTTACACAAGCAGCCCCTACGTTGAGTAAATATGGTATTACTGGTACCGAATACGCCCCAACTAATTGTATCGGGTCTAAGGGCACTTGTCCTGCGGATACCGCTTCTACATATATGAGCTGGGACCAAGTAACTGCACTTAAAAACACCTACAACTGGGAAATCGGCGCACACACCGTTAACCACACCCCTATCTCGAGACTATCAAACGCCAACTTGGTAAAAGATATTACTACTGCCAATCAAGCTTTTGCAACTCATGGCATAAGTCCTACAGCTTTTGCCAGTCCTAAGGGTGACTACAGCGCTAGTGCCCTAGCTACGATTGCAAAGTATTACGCTAGCCATCGTGGTTTCCACGACACAGGCTACAACACCTATCCTTACAACGACTACTTATTGCGTGTCCAGCAAGTCCAGGTAGGCGTAAGTGTCGCTCAGGTAAAAAGCTACATCGACACTGCTAAAGCCAGCGGCCAGTGGTTGATTCTGGTATTTCATGAAATCCAGCCTACTCCAAGCCCAAACCCATTAGAGTATGAGTACGCCACAAGCGACCTTGACCAGATTGCATCTTATGTCAAAACTCAAGGTGTTGCTACAACGAACGTTACTGACGGAATAATCGCCAACCAGACAAATATAGTGCCAAATTCAACCTTTAGCAATGGTTTGAGCCAAGGCTGGACAACGGATGACCCTACTAAAATCACACTTGATAGCGCTAATAATGGTAGTTCGCCAAACTCGACTCAATCAATCCGCATGGTTGCTAACACCACAAAAGACAATCACCTTTTTGGACCCAAAGTTGCTGTAGATTCAACCGACACATATGTTGCTAAGCAATACATAAAACTAAATGCAATAAAATCCGGCGATGTCAGTTTTTATATTGATGAATACGACATCTTTGGCAACTGGATAAGCGGTCAATACAAAGCTTCGATTAACTGGTTATTCCCAGAACAAAAAGCTTTTGTCTACCACCCCACCACTACAAATGTTCGTTACATGAGTTTGCAAATTATCGTACCGAAAGCTTCTGGAATAACTGCTTTTATCGATAACGTGCAGTTATTTAGTGGTTCAGGAAGTGTGGTTACACCACCAACTGCTCCTGTGGACTTACTAGCTAATGGCACATTTGACGCTGGGCTTAGCCAAGGCTGGACAACTAACACACCACTTAATGTCATAGCAGACAGTGCAAATCACGGAGACCCACTAAATCCTGTGAACTCTATCAAATTTACCAGCACTACAAATAACGTTCACCTATTTTCACCAAAAGTTTCTGTAACCAATACTAAAAATTACAGCCTAAGCGCTTATCGCAATATTGCAACTCTTAGCACAGGTGAATTCGGTTATTACATTGATGAATATGACATCAATGACAACTGGATAAGTGGCCAATACAAAGGTAGTGTCTACGCTACTGGAGCCAATACTAACACTATTGGTTACACCCCAAGTTCAGCTAATGTTGCAACGGCTAGTTTACAGATTTTTGTTACTGGCAATATCGGAATCACAGCCTACGCCGACAACGTCAAATGGTACCAACTTTAATTTACTAGAGTAATTTGCTACAATTACCCTAGTAAATGCGGGATTCGTATAACGGCTAATATATAAGTTTTCCAAACTTAGG
>JAYUAP010000050.1:0-1914 GCA_043741255.1 Candidatus Saccharimonadota bacterium
TCGACACTTACGTGCTCTGACATTTGAGAATCTATCTTTAACTGATTACAAAAAATCACTACCATTCGTACAACGAATTCTTAATTCTAATCATAGCGACAGATTAAAGATATCAGCATCTCAAATGCTATTCGGTAACATGCTCAATCTTGATGAAGGAATATTCACTCCAATATCTGAGCGTTCATCATCATTAAAACCATTGTCAAAATATATGAGCGACCTTCTAGCAATTCAAGATAACTTACTCATAGCTTCGGCTAAAGAATTGCTCAGAACTGATCTGCTACATAAGACAACCAAAGAACAAAACATGCACAAGAAATATTTACCGAATTCCTATGTTTTAGTTCACTATCGCACTGGTTTACCGCCGACTCGTTTGCACACGAATTGGAAGGGTCCCATGAGAGTTATCAAACGATTAAATTCCCGTTATACACTCCTCGACCTCATAACTGGCAAAGAAAAGGATTACCATGTGTCAGACATGAAGCCTTTTGTCTTTGATTCTGCGATAGTCGATCCGCTTGACATTGCTCGACGTGATCAAATGGAATTTTTCATCGAGAAAATTTCCGATCATCGAGGAAAATTGAGTCATCGAAAATCACTCCAATTTTTCGTTAGCTGGATGGGATATGATCAATCATATGATTCTTGGGAACCGTACGCTAATTTGCGCGATTCAGATCATCTTCATTCATACTTGCGCGAGAAAAAACTTACTCAGTTGATACCCTCCAAATTTCGCTAAGTAAACCACTCTCTAGAACACAATTTAGCATCCTTTGAGGATTTTCTTCCACTTTTACTATCATTGATGGTCAGTAATTGGTTTTC
Source organism: Candidatus Saccharimonadota bacterium (assembly GCA_043741255.1). Taxonomy (GTDB): domain Bacteria; phylum Patescibacteriota; class Saccharimonadia; order Saccharimonadales; family 2-12-FULL-41-12; genus JALHOM01. The sequence continues at coordinate 844 of JAYUAP010000050.1, forward strand.
GGAAGTTTTTAGTCAGTAAAAGTCTGACATAGCTAAAGTAGTGTTCTGCAGTTACCATAATCACTCTGATGTTCATTACAACCTTCATTGCAGACTTTGGACTCGGACGCGAACCCTCTGTCATTTTTGAATGTTGTTAACTTTAATTTTTTCCTTTGTTATTTTTAATTTTTTTCGAATTTCCTTTTATAATGTTATCAGGCACCACCGCCTATGTTGGTTTATCAGGTCATCACGATTCTTTCGAAATTTAAAATTTGGCTCTTGCTGTGGGAAATTTGAGTAGTATTAGAGAAGTTTTGCAATATCAAATTGTACTCGAGGAGAACATCAAAAAATCATTGATCCTTCAGCAAGAGAGAGAGAGAGAGAGAAACAGAGAGAGAGAGAGAGAGACAGAGAGACAAGAGAGAGAGACAAGAGAGAGACCGACTATTGTAATTTATGATCTTCTGTACAACGCGTGCGTACAAATATCAACATCTCGACTATCCCATATCGACCCGATACCCTGGACCCTGGACCAGATCCTCTACAGAATCTACTTCACTGCCTACAATTCCGAATTCTCTCTGGGGGAAGCTCTGTTGGAGGTGTTCGTACTTTTATGACGGCCCAAACTCCCCCATATACCATGTACCTATGAATGTAAGTGGTAACCAAAACATAATCTCTTGACAATGATACTACCGCTAAATTGAGAGACGACATGCGTGGACTGCACCGAGTTGCGAGGAGGGTGATGGCAAATGCTGGAAATCTTGGGATACGAAAAACTTCATCTCAAGCGAATTTCAGTGCTACTTTTGAAAAGTTGAAAAACGCACCTCCTTTTTTGCTTCCAGCAGCGGCGGGAATGTTAGCCTATTTCTTCGCAAACTATCCAGCAACCAAAAGTATTCTTCAGGATATGGGTGCACTTGAAAAGTTATCAGAGTTTTTTACTCTCACTGATGGTCAGTGATTGGTTTTCGGAAGTTTTCTAGTCAGTAGAAGTCTGACATCGCTAAAATAGTGTTCTACAGTTACCATAATCACTCTGCTGTTCATTACAACCTTCATTGCAGACTT
>JAYUAP010000051.1:0-1881 GCA_043741255.1 Candidatus Saccharimonadota bacterium
TTGAACGAAAGAATTTACCAAATGGTAAAAAAAACCCTAAATATGTAGATTTATTGGACGAAGATACAATAACTGTCGCTGGACAAAAATTTGCGTGCATTTCATTTATTTCTCCTGAAAAAATCCTAAAGAAGCGCGAATCACATCTATTTGACCAATTTGTAAAACAATGGGATATGTCTAAATCTATGGAAAAGTTTACTGAATTTGTCAATTTTATTTCATATAAATATTCATTAAATGCTGAGAATGTTATTGCGGATTTTAATGAATTTATAAAGGAAGAAGAATCAAAGATTAAGGCAGATTCGACAACAGTAGAAAGTGATTATAAAAATTTTATTGACAAAAACGAAGAACGCCTAAATTTACAATTTAACCGTGAAAACGAATTTCAAACAAGCGTTAGAGGATTAAAGCTTCGTGGGTCATTTGCTACCCAAGAAGAAGCCGAAAATCACTGTAAGAAAATACGCGAACGTGACCCAAATCATGATATTTTTGTTGCACCTGTGGGTATATGGGTTCCTTGGGACCCAGACGCATATAAAACAGGAAGAACTGAATTTCTGGAGGAAGGATTGAACCAATTACATCAAGAGAAAATGAAAAATGAAGTAAGAGCAAAGGAAGAATTCGATAATAGAGTTAAAGATGCTAAACGAAAGGCGATTGAGGAAAATATTAGAAAGGCTCGTGAGTCTGGTAATATGCTTACACAGACTTTGGACGACCAAGGAAATCTGGTTGGCGCGAATACTATCAATTATGATGAAAGAGAGGCATCTGACCCAGCCGAAAGTGCACGTATTCTTAAAGAAACAACAGATAAAGCTATTGAAGATGCTAAGAAAAACGAATAAAAAATACATAAATCGAATATTATTACAGTAAATACTATTCGATTACATTTTCCATAAAGATCAGTCAATGATTTTGGATAATGCCTTTTATCCAATCAGCATAGTACGTTCATGTGAGCACGTACATCCGTACATACTCATTCCCTAAATGTTCAACATAAGGTATTGGAATATCAATTTTATACACTCTCCAAAAAATAGTTCATAAAATTGATATACTTTAAATGTAATTAATTATATACACAATTACCTCAGTAATCAACAACAACAACAATCGTTAAAATGTCGTCAACTATTAACATTAACAGTTTCTTCATGCCTCATGTATACAATCATATCACTAAGGAGTTCATTGCGAACACCTTCAGAAATCTTGATATTTGTATTATTGAGAGAATTGAATGGAAACCCCTCAATGATTATTATAGTTGTTTCGTGTTTGTTAACGAGTGGTTTAATTCGGCGGCTTCAGTCAATTTCCGCGATAGGTTGGTGAATACTAAAAAGAATCGTATTATCTATAGTGACCCGTGGTATTGGAACATTTGTCTGAATACCAGTGAAATCTCCAATTATCCAATGCCCAAACATATGGACCTCGAATTCATTACACATGCTGACACAAGCATCAATACAATCGAGATGGTGTTTAACGCACTGGATTTGGGAAAAATTCACAGTATCGAAATAATCACAGGTATCACGAGTGGGCTTCCGTTAAAGAAGGGGCGTGATTATACTGTTCAATCTGATACTATCACGATTCCTTGGTTTGTGGATGAAAACTGTTGGCGGTCGTTGGTTGTTTTCAATCAGGTTCTCGTGAAGGTTCATTATGAGTATTGGTATCGCACACTTACAGCTGTCAAGAGCCAGAGTTCCTTGGTTGGTTGGTTTAATCCCGGGGATGAAAGGTTTGATAATCTACATCTTACAGTTCCAGTGTATAACGGACTTATTTGGAAGGTGTTTGAATCATCATCTCCACCACTTACAAGTGGGGTTAATCCTTTCATTT
>JAYUAP010000052.1:0-1865 GCA_043741255.1 Candidatus Saccharimonadota bacterium
ATACTCAGGTGCTACCGAACGTGCTGATGGAAGGTGATGTGTGACTACTACAGTTTTACCATCAAACGGCTCTTCAATCAGCTTGTTTTTTAGCCAGGCTGTGTATTATCAGAAAAAAGGCCACCCGTTATCATTTGAAAAAGGCCGGTTATAATCACTCAAAAAGGCCACATATAATTATACAAAGCAGCCACTAATAAACTAATTTCTAATAATCGTCGAACTGGTAAGTTGGGCCCGAAGCAGACTGTCAACGTTTGAATTAAGGGGCGCCGTTAGGCGTCCCGCTTGAATGATGGGTTAGCACTTAACGCCACAAGTAAATGCCACCAAATATAATAATTAGTAGCGACATCCATAAAACAATACCAAGGTAAGTAGCTTGTTGCTTAGACTTTGCCAATAGCAAAAGTGGCGTTAGACTAAGTGTAATCAGTATCAATCCAAATAGGTAAGCATCTCTTCCGTAAAGCGGATGAGTATATCCAAACCGTGTGTATCGCTCAGGTGCATGGCCAGAGTAAAGGGCTAAAAGACCTAAGCTCGCAATTACAAGAAAAATAAATAGGGAGCAGACCTTTACCAGCAGTGATTGTTTACGTGGAGATTTGTCCATAGATTAAATTGCTAACGTAAAATTGAAGGGCTGGTCGAACGGTAAACGTTAATGGAGCCGCGATTGTTCAAATTTCATTGCCCGTGAAATAAGTCACTTATCGGCCAGTCCCACTCGAATGCAGGGTTGGGCAACTATTTCTTTCTACTACCGCAACTCAAATATGCAGCAGTTGCCGCTGGATAATTCTTGGCACTGGGCATATCCTTAGCCCACAACGTATCTCTCGTTACAGTCCATAGACCAACGCCGGTTATGCGATTTAATGTAAAGACCGTAACAGCGGCACTCTTTGGTCGGCGGTCATACCCCAATGCGATAAGGCTCTGTTGAGCACTTCCGCTATTTATCTAAAGGGGGGAGGAATGTCCCCAGAAGAGCTTACCTTCTTCAAAATCTTCTCGGTGATGCACATACAGAGTCCCCTGAGAAATTTCTATGATGAGGCGATCCCATTGCTTGTCATCTACGTTAGCGTAGAGCTCCTCTTTGTTGCCGGACTGCTTGTGATTCACATCCTCGCCAAGTTTGCCCAAATATGCGCCTACTATGGTATCACAATAAATGACCGTGACATTCTCGCTGATTGCCGTATTGGGGACTGGGACAGTAACTTGCTTTTGCTCTGCTATGGAGTCAAGCGAAGCTACCAGAAAACCCATACAAACAATAAATCGCAAGCATCTCATGTTTCACCTCAACCTTCGTGATGTTGCACAACGTAGAACTAACCGGCGCTGCGCGGCTTTATCGCGCAGCGTCCAGCGACCGAAGGGAGCGAGGTTGAGCGACATGTTAGGCACTTACCTCAGCCCAAGACGGCATTTGATTTGTCTTTAGTTTCTCTGAGTACCAAGTCTCTCCGGTGGAGTCGTTGACCTGAGCGACGATGTTTTTCCAATCTTTCGCGTACTGCTCCATACCAGCTTGTTCTACGACGTAAGCTTCGGATGGGTCACCTTCCGTAAGCTTCTTTCCAACTATGCCACCCATGATTACGAGGTGCGAATGGTCGTACCCTTTGGGCAATTTCAACGCTACGTGACTGACATAGGTTGGACGACGACCAACATTGGTGACGCGAATGAGGCCCCACTTTTTTGTGTGGTCATATCCGCTACCTTCGGTGACATCTAAATCCCATTGCAGCGACACGACAACCTTGTGTCGGTCGCGCAAGTAGTTCAGTACACCGAGCACGAAGCCTGATACTCCAAAAACGAGGCCAACTACGCTGACAGCTTCGGAA
>JAYUAP010000053.1:0-4598 GCA_043741255.1 Candidatus Saccharimonadota bacterium
TAATCCTTCTCTTTGCCAGTTATTAGGTCGAGGAGTGTAAATCGGGAATTTAATCCTTTGGTAACTCTCATAGGACCATGCCAAAACGTGTGCAAACGAGTTGGCGGTAAACCGGTGCGATAATGAACAAGAACGTAAGAATCAACAGGGTATTCTTTGTGAGCGTTCTGTTTTTCACTTGTCATATGCAGCAGATCTGTGCGGAGTAATTCCTTAGCCGAGGCTTTCAGAAGACTATCCTGCATTAGAAGCATATCGCTGGTAATTTTAGACAGAGGTTTAGTTGAAAGTGGACGTTCAGCCACAGGCAGGAATATGCCACGATCAAGCTGTAAAGCATTGCCGAAAAGCAATTGAGAAGATGAAATCTTTACACGATCGCTATAATTAGAATTTAAAATACGCTGCACAAAAGGCAGTGATTTGCGATAGTCGGTTAGTGAAAGATTTTCATAAGTCAGTGCACGGAGATGACGATTGATTTCTTTATTGAAACGCTCAACAATAGAATTCTCTTGTTTGGAGTAAGCTAATGTGAGACAGTGTTCAACACCCACTAAGGCTAGAAAATCTCGAATTACTTCCGCGATGAAATGAGGACCATTGTCAGAACGAAGTTGATATGGAGCGCCGAAACGACCAAAATGTTGTAACAAACACTCTGCTGCAGAGGAAGCTTTGCAATCATTTGTAATATACAATTCGACCCATCGGGTGAATGTATCTACTATCACAAGGATATAACCATCGTCTGGGAATGGACCTATAAAGTCAATATTCAAACATTCCATTGGTGTGTATGTTGATGTGGTGAAGTGATGAGCATGGATTGGGATTTTCAGCATGCTCATTTTCTGACAACAGGGACAGTGATCAATAAACTGCCGAATGTGTTGACGTTGGAATTCCCAAGTATCAAGAATGTCCTTGAAACGTTTCAGAGTACGTTCAAGTCCGAAATGGCCAACTTTAGAGTTGTGCATCAAGCCAATTTTTCGGTATTGTTCTTTAGTGATTTTGGATTTTTCCATATCAGATTTTTCCCTGATAGACGCAGTGTAAACAACATCTGGACTATATTCAAGCGGAGAGTCTGACATGTTATTACGGCAAAGTCTAGACATTGCATCAGCAATGTCATTATCGACACCAGCGACAAACTCGATTGTAAAATCAAACTCCTGCAATGCCATGTACCAACGTACGATCATTGGGTTAGAGTGTTCGCTGATGAATAGTAGATTTTTGTGATCAGTCTTAATAACGAACTTACGATCACGTAATAAAGATTGTAAATACGTGCACGAATAAAAAATTCCGTAAGCCTCCTTTTGGATGACAGACCAACGTAATTGTGCTTTATTAAGTGATTTACTGACGAAAGCAATAGGTTGCTCAACGCCGTTCACATGTTGAGATAAATATCCGCCTACACCATAATCTGAAGCATCGGTGTGCAAAGTTATAGGGGCCGAATCACTCATGAAATGCATAGTAGTACACCTACTTACTTGAAGTTTAACTTCATGAAAAGCTGCAGTAGCTTCATCAGTCCAAACAATTTTTCGTGTCTTAGAATAATCTGTTAGTAAATCGTGTAACGGTTTTACTATGGAAGACTGATTTCTAATAAAATCACGGAAATAATTTACCGTACCTAGGAAACTCTTTAACTGTTTGCCTACTTGAGGTACAGGAAAGTCTAGTACAGACTGTATTTTCTTTTGAGACATACTTAATCCTTCCGGAGACAATACTTTTCCTACGAAATCAAGGCTTTTATAACCGAGATAAGTTTTCGAGGCTTTCAAATAAAGATTGTGCTTGCGGAATCGTAGAAATATTTGTCGTACTCGAGAAACGAATTCCTCGCTAGAGCTAGCGAAAATGTTGCAATCATCTATATATATTTCACAGATATGATAAATCAATCCTGCGAGGACAATGGAAGCCATTACCTCTTGAAAGTAAGAGGGAGCACGTTTAGGGCCAAAAGGGAGACGTGTAAACTGGAATATGCCCATGAAGCATGTAAAAGCAGTATATTCTTGAGTTTCCTCCTCCATAGGGGCTTGGTGGAATCCATTCAAGAAATCACACGATCCGAAAACATTTGGCTTGTGTTGACCGATACGTCGCAGCATCTGAGAGATGTTGGGAATCGGCCAACTAGCATCAGCCGTACAGTCATTAAGACCCCGGAAATCAACACACATACGCGAAGAACCGTCAGGTTTGGGGACCATAAGTACTTGACTGTAGTGTGTAGCATTTGAGTTAACAATAATGCCTTGCCGTTTTAGAGTAACAATAGATTTTTCTAATTCAGCCTGCTTAAGAGCAGTTTGTTGACGCGGAGGACCTCTATTACGAGGAATTTTCCACTTATCAATATCAACCTTTAGTTTAAAGGGAGGGACACGAGCGGGCTCTGCAGGAAGCTCAACGCTAAAAATATCCTCGAACTCTTTGCACAAAGCAATTAGAGCAGTCTGAAGTTCAATATCAGCATCAGGGTCGATATTAATGCATGATAAAGTGTCAGTTTTAGGGTTTTGGGGTAACCAGGGAGCGAAAGTGTCAGTTTTCACATGATCAATTTCATCCTCATCAGGTAGTGAAACCGTCGAAAGTCGTTTAGACTCACGAATTAAAGATGCGAACATACCGCGCTTTGGGCTGGAAGTCCCTTTGGGGATCCTATTCAAAGTGCGCGACGCTTTGATAGGCAGACAACCACACGATATATTCCCACACGCAGGAGTAAGAGGTACTCCTGTTATCGGTGTCGTGGAAAAGAATTGACTGGGAATTTTGTGGACTAAATCATATTTTAATATGGTTGACTTCGAGAGTATCAAATCCAAAGGAGATTTTTCTAAAACAACGGCAGAAATTTCGAACACGTCATAATTATTAGATAATTCATTAAAATATGAGACAAGCAATTGTATTGACTTAGAAGTGTCGTAACAGGCATTGTCCAGACCAGAACACACAGTCTTACTACTATTACTTTCCAAAATATACTTGCTTAAATTCAACATCTTTATAATCCTAAAAGCGACAAAATCCGAGGCATGATTGCCCGTATCTAGTACCGCATTAACGAGTCTTTTTTCCCTGGTGTCCGTCTCCTGCGAGCAAGAGAGAGTGACCGAGATGAAATCAGACGAGGATTTTATAGCTGAAAGCAGGTGAGAGAGTTTCTTACCTCTCTTAGGCTGAGTCGAACTTGACGAGCTACTGCCAGAGGAAGAAGAAGGCTGAGCTCTTTTCTGTCCTGAGAACTTTTCAGTCTCTTTGTGGGACGGAATATGAGTTCGGGGCCCCTTTTCGATTTCCAGTAAAGTATGGCCGGAAGAGCCGACATACGGCGCAGTAGTCTTGTTAAAGTACTTGCTGTCCTGAAAACGGCAAGTTTCGATAACATGATGAGACATACCGCACCCAATGCACCGTAAAGTGCTGCTGGGCTTTTGGGGCTTAGGAATCTGAGAGGGTTGGGATTTCTTCTCAGATTTCTTATGGGATTTGTCGTCGAGACGGCGAGTCTTATCAGTAGCGGTGATGGAGAAACCGACTAAATCTAATTTATGTTTCAACTCAATTATGTCGGTTAAGGCTCTACGCCAGACAAATAACCAGTCGGCGACATTTGTCACCTCACTGCCAATGTCGGTAGCGGCGAGAGCCGAATTGAACCAAGACATATAGTTGGAGCCCTTTAGAGCTGTGAGATTAGAATAGAGGAGTTTCACTCCCTCCAATTCGTCCTTAGCGGAACGAAAGGAAAAATCAGCCAGAACCAGAGAGACCTTAGTAACATAATCCTCAACTATCTCCGTATCTAAGCAATCGAATTCGAAAGAAATCGCAGTCAATGCTTCGAGGAAGGTATGGACTTTGAGAAAATTGTCATGAGGAAATACTCGGAGTAGGTGAGAAATGAATTGCTCAGGAGGCCAGTCACGCCACCTACTACACTCCTCACGCATAGAAGCGTTGAGGGGGTATAAGGAAGTTAATCGACGCTGGAATTCGCTAGCATAAACCGGTGCGATGTACTCGACAACGGCAAAGCCATGAAGGACTGATCTAATGTTGGCAATAACTTGAGCCACCTGTCCCTGAGTTGATGATCTATTAAGATAGTCAATCACCAAAGATCCCCTATTGTAGGATTGAATAGCGGGGATAGGGATAGAAGCAGCAATACCAAGACTGTTGGGCCCTACGGCAACAACACCAGAGGATAAAGGTAACGTGACGTTGGGCAACAAGGCAACAACGTCAGAGGTCAGAGGTAACGTGACGTTGGGCAACAAGGCAACAACGTCAGAGATTACAGGTAACGTGACGATGGGCACCAAGGCAACAACGTCAGAGGTTACAGGTGCCTCCATAACCACTGGAGAAGGTTGCAACACAACTCCAGAGTTTGTTGGGATGGCAAGATGAGTAGGGGTTGACAAAAGTGAATTAGAGGATTCCCCACGAGTTGTCGGACGTGGCGTCTCAGCTAATAGTGAAGATGCAGTTGCTCCAGCAGAAGTGGACACCCGCGCAGCACGCTTGCTACGAATGACGGACATGGT
>JAYUAP010000054.1:0-10613 GCA_043741255.1 Candidatus Saccharimonadota bacterium
AGATATATGATTTTTTACGGCGGAGTTACCTATACTATCAACTACTACGACCTGAAAAGCGGAAGTTTTCCTGACGTGACTGCTGACCTGCAAATTTTAGTTAACAAGACGTTTAATTTTAAATAAATATGAGTAGAACGAGCATAGACCAACTTCAGGTGAAAGCTAATGATATCCGCAAGGATATCATTAAAATGTTAGAAGAAGCTGGTAGTGGTCACAGTGCTGGACCTCTCGGCTTAACTGATATTTTTACTGCTTTTTACTTTGACATTTTAAATCACAATCCCAAGAATCCAAGTTGGGAGGAACGTGATTTTTTACTACTGAGTAACGGTCACTGTGTACCCGTCCAATACGCTACAATGGCGCATGCTGGATATTTCTCCAAAGACGAGCTGATGACTTTACGTAAATTCGGAACTAGGCTACAAGGTCACCCTGAGCGCACAAAACTCCCCGGGCTAGAAAACACTAGCGGCCCACTTGGTTCAGGATTGAGTCAAGGCTGTGGGATTGCTCTGGGGCTTAGAATGAATAACGATTTACATCGCTGGGTATATGTAGTAACTGGTGACGGCGAACAAGATGAAGGTAATATATGGGAAGCTGCTATGCTGGCTGGAAAGTACAAACTTGGTAATTTAATAGCCGTTACGGACCGTAACAATATTCAGATTGATGGGCCGACAGAAACGGTCATGCCGTTAGAAGATTTGAGCGCCAAATGGGAGGCCTTTGGCTGGCATGTACTGGAAGTGGACGGCAATAACATCCAGGCATTTATTGACGCTTGCGCGCTGGCTCGCTCCGTTGTAAACAAGCCTGTCATGATTATTGCCCAGACTGTGCCTGGTAAAGGCGTGGACTTTATGGAATACGACTACAAATGGCATGGCAAACCACCTAATCACGAAGAAGCAAAACAAGCATTGCATGATTTGCGTACGCTTCAAGGAAAAATAAGGGGCGAACATGAGTAGTTATTTGGTACCAAATATTTTGGCTGATGATATTGTCAAGGAGCCTATTCGCAAGGGTTTTGGGTTGGGGTTACTTCAGGCTGGTAATGAAAACGACCAAGTTGTAGCACTATGTGCTGACTTAACCGATAGTACCCAAATGAATTTTTTTAAAGAACAATTCCCCGGGCGTTTTATTGAAATTGGTGTAGCAGAACAAAATTTAGTTACCGTTGCCTCGGGTCTAACTATTGTGGGCAAAATACCCTTTGTTAGTAGCTATGCAGCCTTTAGTCCAGGGCGCAACTGGGAGCAAATCAGGACAACAATTTGTCTAAACGATAGGCCAGTAAAAATTGTCGGGTCGCATGCTGGGGTAAGTGTTGGACCGGACGGTGCGACTCATCAGATGCTAGAAGACATTGCTCTGATGCGAGTACTGCCAAATATGGTCGTAATTGTTCCTGGTGATAGCCTCGAAGCCAAAAAAGCTACTCTTGCCCTGGCCGAAGACCCAAGACCCGGTTATTTAAGGCTTGCCCGTGAACCAACTCCTGTGATTACTACAGAGCAAGCGCCGTTTGAGATTGGTAAAGCCTATGTCTATAAAGAAGGCAAAGATATTTCTATTATTAGTACCGGTACGATGACTTATCAGGCACTTGTGGCAGCCGAAAAACTGGCAAACGACGGGGTAAAAGCCGAGGTGATTCATGTACCGACGATTAAGCCCTTAGATTCAGCTACCATACTCGGGAGCGTTAAAAAAACCGGATTGGTTTTAACAGTTGAAGAAGCTCAGATTGCTGGTGGACTGGGTGGAGTAGTTGCTGAGTTATTATCGGAGAGTTTACCGACCAAAATGCTAAGAATGGGAATGAAAGACCACTTTGGTGAATCTGGCAACCCAGATGAGCTACTAGAACACTTTGGCTTAACAGCCAAACATATAGCATTTAACGTCCATCAGTTACTCGGATAGAGTAGAAAGTTGTAAAGCTAAGCACAAGCAGATACAATTTAGATAAAGAATTTAAACAAGGGTGGGCAATGCCGTTAACTTTACGACAAATCAGAGAAAATACACAAGATGCTCGCGGGCTCATGCAGAGGGCGCGCAAGGAAAAATTTGCTGTTGGTGCCTTCAATCTGGATAACCAAGAAACCCTAAAGGCGGTAGTGCGGGCAGCCATAGCTAAAAAATCACCTGTCCTTGTAGAGGTTAGCCAAGGCGAAGTTGAATCTCTCGGTCTGGACAACGTCAGGGACATGGTTGATAACTATAAAGAAGAGTTTGGGATTGAGATTTACATCAATCTTGACCATAGTCCAAGCGTAGAAAGTGCCATGGCTGGCATTGAAGCTGGTTTTGAGTTTATCCATATAGATATATCTCAGGCTAACCACGGCGCCACAGAGGAAGAAATTATTCGTGATACAAAACGTGTTGCCGACTACGCGCTATTAACAGGGGCGTTGGTAGAGAGCGAACCACATTATTTTGGTGGCAGTTCAAACCTCCACAAAGAAAAAATAAATTACGATGAGATAAAAAAAACCTTTAGCACCCCAGACGCTACTAAGGCATTTGTCGATGCTACGGGGATAGATATCTACGCGGCCGCTATTGGTAATCTTCATGGTAAGTATCCTGTACCTAAAGTTTTAGACCTAGACTTACTCCAGCAGATACGTGACGCAGTTGATTGCAATATTAGTTTGCATGGTGGGAGTGGTACACCAGAACATTATTTCGAAAAAGCCGCCAAAATCGGTGTTTCTAAGATAAATATTAACTCTGACATGAGGGTTGCATTTAGAAATACTCTAGAAAAAGTCCTCAAGGAAAATCCAGATGAGTTTGCAGTAATAAAACTGATGGACGAAGTTATTGGTGCTGTCCAGGCGGTGGTGGAAGCCAAGATAGATGCATTTGGTAGCGCCGGGAAAGCTAAAGCTCTTGCCTAAATCGTCGTGTATATGACAAAATATAAACTAATAAGCATAATAAATAACGAGGGTGAGAAAAATGAGTCAAATTGATGTTCTGTGCGTAGGCGATGTTGTGACTGACGCCTTTATAAAATTGCTTGATGACCAGGCGCACGTTAGTAATGAAAAAGACGGACCTATTTTGTCCATGCCTTTTGCTACTAAGCTTCCTTTTGACCACTCAGAAGTGCTCAACGCTGTTGGCAATGCGGCTAACGCTGCAGTGAACTTTTCTGGACTTGGTCTTAACACTGCGTTTGTTTCTAATGTAGGTGGCGATTCTTCCGGTAGAGATATTATTGCAACGCTCGAAAAAAAGGATGTCGACACTAGGTTTGTCCATGTAAATAGTAAAAAAGTTAGCAATTATCACTACGTTCTTTGGTACAAAGAAGAACGTACCATCCTGATAAAGCACGAAGATTATGAATACCATTGGCCTAAATTCAAACAATCAGAAATCCCAAAGTGGGTTTATTTTAGCTCTATTAGTGAAAATGCCATTGATTGTCATGATGACGTTGCAGACTGGCTCGACGATAATCCAGAGGTAAAACTGGCTTTCCAACCCGGTACTTTCCAAATGAAGGCTGGCGCTGAAAGATTAAAAAGGATTTATGCAAGTAGTGAAATCATGGCCTGCAACAGAGAAGAAGCGGTCTTTATTACTGGCGGTAATTATGAAGATATGCATGATTTGTTTAATCGCTTCCACGCCATGGGATGCAAAATAGTGGTTATTAGCGACGGCCCTAAAGGCAGTTATGCCAGTGACGGTGAAAATCGTTTTAAAATGCCGTTATATCCAGACCCAAAACCACCGGTTGAGCGAACAGGTGCAGGCGACGCCTTTACATCAACATTTGTGGCTTCAATCATCAGTGGCAACACTATAGAAGGTGCTTTACAGTGGGCCCCAATAAGTTCTATGAACGTCGTGCAGCATGTTGGTGCTCAAGCTGGTTTATTGAATGAAAAAGAACTTGCATCCTTATTACAAAAGGCACCAGACTGGTACAAGCCCGAGAGGCTATAGTGGCTAGGTTAATTTCTGAAGTATTAGATACGAATCGAGTTGATTTTAAACATTTGATTGATGACTGGGAGCGTCGTTCCGGCCGTCATGGTCATGACTTAAGGCTTTATTCTGACATGCGCGCCAGAGCCGTTTCGGCCGTAAAGGATTTGGGGCTTGACCCTACAGATACAATATCGCGCGAGCTTTATTTTGCCTTACAAGAGAGGGCAAGACAAGATAACGATTGGTTACAAAACTATCTAAAGATATTGCCTAATGATAAACCCGAAGATGCTATAAAAAAAATCGTTAAATGGATTTCAAAAAATTCCAAAAACCAGGACGTTTGGGTTTGTAAACCAACTCTGTTTAAAGGTCTGTTAAAAAAACAATCGCCAAGGACTTTAATGAAAACATTGGGCCTAAGATCGGTTGAATCAATGCTAAAGCTCAACTCAATTGCAGAAATTGTAACCTTGGCTTATGAGACAGAAACCCTAGATTGGACAATAAAATTTAAACAAAACTACAAAAAGTTTAAAGTTAATGATTTTGATATAAAGAAAATATCAGTAGAATTAGTTGATAATGAGCGAACAGTAAAGCTTCTAAAAAATGGTTTTAACACCTCTAAAATAGTCATACCAAACTATGAACTAGGTTCTCTGAGCGTAATATGTCCTAGCTCAAGATTCCCCTTGGACGTTTTAGCTATTGTAATGGCACTAGTGGAGTCTATATCTGACATGCGTCGTCATAGTGCGTTTTTTAGAACATTAAGTGTCAGAAAAGATTTTGGTCAGCAATTTTATGAGGTAGCCAGCCGGGGAATAATTAGTGCTTCTCGAACTATTTCTGAGATTGGTTGGAATAGTATACATCGTCATCTTGTAGGTAATGAAGATTTTATGACCAGGATTGAACAACCATATATGATTTACGAAGAATTTTCTGTCCAACCAGCTTTAAATTTACTTAGTGCACATGATTCGAGATTCGAATTTTGGCGTGATTTAGAATATGTATTTTTTCACAACGAAAAAGAACCAGCGGTGTCAATGAATTTGGTTGATGTGCTTTCTAATGCAACTAATAGAACTACACACAATAATTCCAGCAACATTTATGCAAAAAGTCGTTTATGGGAAGAACTTTGGACGCGTTACCTAAGTGAAGACCATGTAGCAGAAGAAATAGTAGATAAACTTCTACAAAATTAAGTATTTCAGTCGACCATGTTGTTACAATAGTATAAATGGGCAAATTTGTTTTAAAATCAGATTATAAGCCGACTGGTGATCAACCGTCGGCTATCTCTGCGTTGGTAAAAGGCCTAAATAATGGCGTAAAGGAGCAAACTTTGTTGGGCGTCACCGGTTCTGGCAAGACATTTACGATGGCCAATATTATTCAACAGACCCAAAAAACCACTTTGGTGCTTTGCCATAACAAAACTTTGGCGGCTCAACTCTACAGTGAATTTAAAAATTTTTTCCCTGATGCAGCTGTCCATTACTTTGTAAGCTACTTTGATTATTACCAACCCGAGGCCTACATCGCCCGGTCTGATACTTACATAGAAAAAGATAGCCAAATTAATGAAGAAATTGACCGTTTACGTCACGCTGCCACTGCGTCACTACTAAGTCGCAAAGATGTAATTATTATTGCCAGTGTTAGCTGTATATTCGGAATTGGCTCAGTCGAAGATTATGGTGATTTGGCCATAAAAATAGAAGTCGGCGAAAGTCGTAAACGGGATAAACTCTTGCGCCATCTAACAGATATTCAGTATCAACGAAACGATGTTGATTTTCATCGTAGTACTTTTCGAGTCAAGGGTGATGTTGTTGATGTTTACCCAGCTGGTGAGGAGTTGGCATATCGAATAGAATTTTTTGGCGATGAGATAGAACGCATTACTCAAGTTCAACCCCTGACAGGTGAAATTTTAAAATCGCTTAACTCCTTGAGTATTTTTCCTGGGAGTCACTATGTAACTCCTAAAGAAAAATTGACGTCAGCGATTGTTAAAATAAGAACAGAACTTAGTGAACGACTAAAACGTTTTAAACAAGACTCTAAGCTACTCGAAGCTCAGAGATTAGAGCAACGCACAAACTATGATTTAGAAATGCTTGAAGAAACTGGATTTGTAAAAGGCATAGAAAACTACAGTCGCTATCTAACAAATCGGGAGCCGGGCGAACAGCCAGCTACATTGATTGATTATTTTCCGGATGACTTTTTACTGCTAGTGGATGAAAGTCACATGGCAATTCCTCAGGTACGGGGTATGTATAACGGTGATAGAGCTAGAAAAGAAATTTTAGTTGAGCATGGATTTCGCCTGCCGAGTGCTCTTGATAACCGTCCTTTGAATTTTACAGAATTTGAAAAACACGTTAATCAAGTAATTTATGTTAGTGCAACACCCGCAGACTATGAGTTGTCCCGTAGTCCTGAGCCTGTCCAGCAAGTTATTCGGCCTACAGGACTGGTTGACCCTCAAATCGAGGTTAGGCCAGTAGAGGGGCAGGTTGACAACCTTATCGCAGAAATTCGCGACACTGTGGCTAGCGGTCACAGAGTTTTGGTTACTACACTGACAAAGCGAATGAGCGAGGATTTGACAGAATATTTAGCCGAGCTGGGTATCAAGGTTACCTATCTGCACAGCGAAGTAGATACCTTAGACCGTTCAGACATTTTACGTGACTTAAGAATGGGAATTTATGATGTTGTAGTAGGTATAAACTTACTGCGAGAAGGTCTGGACCTACCAGAAGTTAGCTTAGTTGCAATCTTGGACGCCGATAAAGAAGGTTTTCTTCGGAGTGAACAGGCTCTAATTCAAACGGTTGGCCGAGCAGCTCGTCACAAAGATGGTCGGGTAATAATGTACGCCGATCATATAACTGGTAGCATGAAGCGAACAATTGATGAGACAAATCGCAGGCGTAAAATTCAGGAAGACTACAATAAACAGCATAATATTACGCCTGAAGGCATATCCAAGAATATCGACAAAGGTATGAGACCAGATATGCCAGACAGTATCAAACCAAAATTGGATCTCAAAAAAGTACCAAAAGAAGAGTATAAACATCTAGTACGTGATCTTTCCAGACAGATGGATTTGGCGTCAGCCAATTTAGAATTTGAAAAAGCCGCTGATCTACGTGATCTGATAAATGAAATAAAAGAAAAAATCTAACCACTAGCTTTTAAATGCACCAGTGCTACAATAAAAGCAACTATCTAAGAGGAGGGTTTGTCTAGTGAGTGACCAATCACAGAACGTTGTAGAAACCAAAAAAACCAAAAAAATTTCTTTTAGTGATTTACGCAAACTAAACTTCGGTAGAAGCCGTGCTTATTTGTTTGAATATGGTCTTTTGCTAGTTTTAACAATAACTCTTATTAATATCGTTGCCATGATGTTTCAGGAGTTGATTGGCAAACAAGCTTCATTTATTCAAGGTGGTTTTTACCTACCCTTCTTTTCACCGGTTTTTAGTAGTGATATAACTGTAGGACTTTTTGCTACATTTTTGGTTGTTTTCCCTGCAGTCGTAATTTTGATACAACGAACAGCCGATGCCGAAAGGGTTGATTTGAACATAAAAAACTTACTCTTGCGCAAGGGACTTTTAAATATTTTTCTAGTTGTCGCTAGTATTTGGGCAATAGTTAGCTTGGTGGCACTAATCAGTTCGATTTTAAACTACATTAGCCTAGGCTCTTTAGCAGAAATTGATTTTGACTGGTACGAGGCTGGAGAAAATTTATTTAAGGCGCTACTTTTGCTTCTGGCGGTCTGGGCATTCTCAAGCGATTATAGAAATGTAAAAAATCTAAGAACTCCATGGGTTATGCATATCTATCGCTACACCATTGTTAGTGTCAGTTTACTGGCTGGTATTTTGTTTGTTATTTTCCCATTTATGGATAACCGGAACCAAGCTGTCGATAAGGTAATATCGGGTGATTTATACTCAATCCAAAATCAAATAAATACTAAATATTATGAAAATGGCGTTCTTCCAGCGGATATTTCGGAGCTTAATTTAAACCAAAAAGAAATTAAAAGATTTGCAGAACACAGCTATGCCTACGACAAAGTAAGCTCCAGCACGTATCAACTATGCGCAACATTTTTAGCAGATGCTTCACAAGATTACGGTGTTTATCCGGCTAAGGATATTGCAGTTTATCCGCCATATAATAATGCTGATTTTTATAACCACAGCAAAGGCCAGAAGTGCTTTGATTTAACTGTTGATAATTATTACGGCGTACCACAAACTTCTGGTTCTGAGTCGATTCCACTTAAGACTTATAAAAAAACTAATGTTGTGCCGGACAGCACTACGCTAGAACTTTAAGCTATTGGTCGCTAAAACATAATTTTCTACCAAAGAAGTTTATTTCTCGGTTATAATAGCTTATAGATATGGGCAAAATTACAAAGGATGAAGTCTTAAAATTGGCTAAGCTGAACAAACTCTCGTTAAGTGAAGAGCAAACCGATAAATTTCGCTCTGAACTTGAAGCTTCGCTGACATATATTGAACAACTTCAATTAGTTGATACTGAGGGTCTTCTGCCTACTAACCAAGTCACGGGGCTAACAAACGTTATGAGAGCTGACATTATAAAAGAAAACGTAACTCAAGAAGCGTTATTAAAAAATTCTCCAAATAGAGAAGGTAATTTAATCAAAGTTCGCAGGATTATAGAATAGTATGTCTGTTTGGGAACCTATTGCTGATATAGCAGAGTCTGTAAATTCCGGAAGAACTTCGGCCCGCTCTTTAGTAGAAAAATCTCTGAAACTTATCGAGGATTACTCTGAGTTTAAAGCGATAGTAGCCGAAATTAAAGAAAATGCGCTTAAACGTGCTGATGAAATAGATGAGATTGTAGAAAAAGGTCACAGTGCTGGCAGGCTGGCTGGTGTTCCGTTTATTGCAAAGGATAATTTTTTGGTTTTTGGGGCAGACACCACGGCATCGAGCAATATCTTAAAAGGTTTTTCGGCGCCTTATCAGGCGACAGCAATAAACAAACTAGAGGCTGAAGGCGCAATTTGTGTCGCCAAAGCAAACCTTGATGCATTTGCTCACGGAAGCAGTACTGAAAACAGTGATTTTATGACAACCTTAAATCCTTTTGATAAATCCCGTGTTCCTGGAGGGAGTTCTGGTGGTTCGGCCGCCTCGGTTGCCTTAGACATGGCACCTTTTGCTCTGGGTACGGACACAGGAGGCTCAATCAGATTGCCGGCCAGTTTTTGTGGTGTAGTCGGTTATAAACCAACTTATGGCCTTGTGTCCAGGAGTGGTGTAGTGGCAATGGCCAGTAGCCTTGACGTAATTGGACCGATAACTAAGTCTGTTGATGACGCCGGACTCGTACTGGAGTGCATAGCCGGGATTGATGAATTGGACGGAACTACGATTAAACGCGATGAGTTGCCATACAGTGATTTGCAAAACGTTGACCCAAGCAAACTAAAAGTTGGTGTGGTTAAAGAATTTTTTGATGATGGTCTCGACGCTGGTGTAAATGAAGTAATTCAGTCTTCGATAGAAAATTTCAAAAAAATAGGTGCTAATATTGGTGAGATTAGTATTCCGTCAATAAAACTGGCCTTACCTGTTTATTATGTACTTTGCCCAGCGGAGGTTAGTAGTAATTTGAGTCGTTACGATGGACAGCGTTATGGATTCTCAGATGAGTCTGCTAAAGACTTGGACGCCAGTTATAGTCGGAGTCGTTCAATTGGTTTTGGCGACGAAGCCAAACGAAGAATAATGCTCGGTGCATACGTACTGAGTAGTGGGTATTACGACGCTTACTATCAAAAAGCCCAATTAGTAAGAACTAAATTGATTAATGAGTTCGCCGAGGCTTTCAAAAAATATGATGTGTTGGTTGGCCCAACAGCACCAGTCACAGCATTCAAGCTAGGCGAAAATACAAATAACCCTTTGCAAATGTATCTAATGGACGTTATGACTGTGGCTGCCAATCTTGTTGGGATTCCTTCAATAAGTATTCCGGCTGGCGAATCAGATGGGTTACCGGTTGGGCTACAAATAATGGCAGACCAGAACCACGACAAGTTTTTGCTTGATGTATCCAAGACTTACGAGGAGTCAAAAAAATGAGTCCTGAAAAAATCATATTTATTGTATCGGTTGTCTTAGTGTCAATTTCTACGGTCTTGTTGGTTTATAAAAAATATCCAAAAAGGCTAAAACGAGATAAATTTTACGAAAAATGGAAAAATATCCAAAAACTATGCTCTAATCCAGAAAAATGGATCTATGCTATAACTGAAGCCGACAATTTGCTTGATAAAGCACTCAGGAAAAAAAATATCAAAGGTAGCTCCATGGGCGAACGACTAGTAACTGCCCAGAATGTTTTTAGTAATAACGACGGGGTTTGGTACGGACACAAACTACGAACTAAGATTGAAAGTGACCCTCTGGCTAAATTGTCGCAAAACGAAACAAAGCGAGCCTTACTAGGCATAGGCCAGGCCTTAAAAGATTTGGGAGCTCTGAAATGAGCGACTATAAACCAACAATTGGTATTGAATGTCATGTTCAGCTAAAAACTAATACCAA
>JAYUAP010000055.1:0-1830 GCA_043741255.1 Candidatus Saccharimonadota bacterium
AGCATATTGTTCTAACGGATCGTCAGATAAACGAAGAGCGTGAGAATGCACTGAAGCCACAAGTTTTCTTGCTTGACTTTTCGCTCTATTACCACCAGTAGAATTCTTTACCATTGTTGGTTAATTAATATTGATATTATTATATGTTTTTTTTAAGTATTATATTATATCAATTTTATGAATAAAAAAATACGGGGAACCACAGGTCACTCCCTTTCCCTGTATTTGATAATAAAAAAAGGTTTATTTAAGTTACATTTTTTTTAAATAGGACAAAAGGGAGGGCAAAATACTATACTAAATTTTATTAAAGTTTGCCTATGACATCAAATGAAATAGGGTCATAAAGGATATTGTTGTCGTCTTTAAGAACGATGTTGCCGTTATGAAGGAATTGAGTCGCGTGAATTTCTTCATCATCGTCATTATCGTCAACATCATCGTCATCACCGCCCCCCGTAGTTACAGGGGTAGCAGGTGGAGTAAGTATGACTATAGGTGGTGTAGGTAGCGGGGGCGTGTTGTCAAGTGTGGCTACCAGTTGATTCACCATAATCGCATCTGCGGACTTCTTCTTGTCCTTAGGTTCCTTCTTTTCCTTAGGTTCCTTCTTTTCCTTAGGTTCCTTCTTTTCCTTAGGTTCCTTAGTCTTCTTGTCCTTGGGTTGCTCAGTAGGCTCAGCGACAACAACAGTCATATTTTTTACAGCAATTATTGCTCTTGCTTTTTTGTCATTAACGGGTTGCTCTGTCGGCTCAGTAGGCTCTGCGACAACAGTAGGCTCTGCGACAACAGTAGGCTCTGCGACAACAGTGTTCTTAACTTTAGGCACAGCCTTCTTCCTTGGTTTTTTGACATTAACGGGTTGCGCGGTATTGTCTTCAATATTGTCGGGGTTCAACAGCTGTATAGGCTGAACATTCTGAACAGAATTGGCGGCTTGAACCAACTGAGCAATGATATTATCCTGTGCGTTAACAATGATTTCTGAATTTTTCTTCTTGCGACCTCTCTTAGGAGCGTCAGCGTGGTCAGTGTCATCGTTATTAGCCTTTCTTGGCTTACTTACCTTGTTGGCAGCTTTACCTGCCTTCTTCTTGTTCTGAATAATTTTTTTCATATTTTTTTTATTTTCTTTCTCATTCACCTCATCGAATAATTGTTTCTGGTTTTCAATCGTATCAAACATATAAATAGAAGCATAAGCTTCATCCATCTTACCATCAACCAAAAGACCAGCATCTATCAGTTTCTGGATAGCCCAGAAAGCGACGCTCATAGTCTTCTGATGTTTGGCTGACAAGACCTCCTTCTTGGTCTTGACAGATCCAGATTCAGATACAACATCTGATACAACATCTGATAAAACATTATATACAACATCAGATACAACCTCGATATTGTTAATGATTTGCTCGTTCATTTGTGACATTTTACGGTGTTAGTTTGCTTTTTTGGGGATTTGTATTTACCAGTAATTATAAAAAAAGTATATCAATTTTATGAACTTTTTCAAATATTTTGTTATATTTGAAAAAGAATTAGATTGAATTGCAGGAACCCAAGCGAATATCCCGTACACCCCCTGAAAGAAAAATTAAACAGTATAATTTATTAAAAAATGGTGATTTAGGGATATTCTAAATATATCGTATTATATATAATATATTAATGACACTTGTTAATGGTTACGAAATAGAAATTAATCCGTATTATTGTAATGATATTAGACACTCTATTATGAATAACGCAAATATCGAAGATAAACTTAACGTCGTTATTGTTATATCCAACGCTTCATCCTTTGCAAGTCGATATATTTTAACTAAA
>JAYUAP010000056.1:0-22854 GCA_043741255.1 Candidatus Saccharimonadota bacterium
CAGTTTATGTGGGGTAACTTTGATAAAACGCTAAAAGCTTGGGAAAAGCCTAATAATTGCTCTGGGGCAATAATTGGTGACCTTCCGAGTAGCATAACAACTACCTATAAAACATGTGTTTCGCCATTAAAATCAATTATTTATAAAGACAAAGCCCATATTTGGCCCGATTGGCGCCTGGCAAATGTTTGGCATAAAAAAACCGATGGTAGCAACAAAGTAATCGAATTTTTAAATGGTCTTTAGTCTATTGATTCATGACTTTATTTATCTCTTTGGTAAGCTCAGCAATTTTAGACAAGCTTGAACCTTCTGATAGTATCGATAAAACATAATTGCCACCACGGTGGTAAACAACCCCAATATCGTTGGTGCCTCTGCCAAAAGCGCCAGATTTGTCAGCAACTCTTATGCCATAAGAACCTGCCGGCATCCCCTGCCGATAAATTTGGTTAGACATCAAATTAGTCAGTGAATTTGCCTGAGAAAACGTAGTTATATTACCGGATAATAATTTTATTAGCCAATCAGAAGTATCATTGGCAGTAGTTAGTGAAGCACCCTGAGTCAGAGTTGTGCTCTCAAAACCTTGATTGATTAACATTTGGTCACTTGCACCCCAACCGACAATATCACCTAGCGCATTAGTGCAGGCTTCGTTGGACTCTATAATCATTTTGGATAAACAAGTATCTACTGTGTGGCCTATTTGTGTAATTGTTCCTGATGATATGGAACCGCCAGAAAGTCTGCCATAAATTAAACTAGCAATATAGACACGGTATATGCCAACGTTTGGAAACAGCCGGTTTGAGTTAACGTTAGCCGATATTCTACCGTTGATTGTCCGAAAATCTATACCGTACTGCCCACCATTTGTAGCAGTCCAGTAATCTAGCAGGCTTTGGACACCTGAGCTGTCTTTAGAATATTTACGCTCAATAACCTCTGGTGGCAAAATAGTAGTAACCGACGCCTCAACAGAACTCGTGGCCGGTGATGTCGTATCGGCTATTTGCTTTACCAACTGCTCAAATTGAAGTGTTTTACCTACTGAGCCTTCTGTTCTGCCCACTCTATTACCATTGAGCATAGTGGTAACTGCTGAGTTTGCCGGATAATCTACCTTGGCTGGAAAATCCCGGAGTGAATCTGCAATCCGTGACTGATTAAAAATAATATCGACGGTTTTTTGGTCGGGTTTGTGCAATATTTCTACCCAACTAGCCAAAGTTTGCGTATCAAAAGTGATTGATTTGCCGTTAGCATTCACTACTAGGGAATTGTTAATTCGTTGTTGCATGCGTCCTGAATTGGTACCAGCCAAATCACTAGCTATATTGGGGTACAAAATTGTTGGCGTAAATACCAGCTGAGCATTATCGCTAAGATTAGCCCTAAGTATTACCGATTTTAAGGCAGAAAGTTGGTATTCATAGCCTTCCTCAGACGCTGAAATGCTAAACTTAGCGTCTTTTAAGGCTACAAGTGCGTCGACTGGTTTTTTGCTAGCTAAAGCCACTATGTCAGTTACAAAAAGACTAAGCTGGGGCTCATTTATATCACGGCTAATCTGGTAATTTTTATTGCCAACAAAAAATATCGAAAACGGGATAAGCCGTTTAGTTACAGGGTAATCTGTCATTTTTAACACCGTAGCATCGGGGTCAATGGTTATGCCGAGATCTTTATAGCTAGTAGTAATACTTTTGGTGTGAGTATGTATAGTCACGATGCGCTGGTCAAAGTCTGTAAATGTGTCCAAAATCTTTTGCTTATCGGCAAAACCTAAATATCCATGAGATTCTAGCTTAGCAAACGGCAATGACCTGCCTGCTGGATATAAAAATTGGACTACGGTAATTAGTAAAACAAATACTAGTGCACCGATTACTAGCTTGAAGAGCTTCGGCCTTTTGGATTTTAATCTTTTTACTTCTTTTACAGTTAATACAGGGCTTAGGTGATAAACTTTACGCTTTTTGGGTGACTGTTTGAGAACTGGGGGTGTTATAAAGCTAACATCTAATACGTATGGGTCTACTAAGTCATCATTATGCTCAATGTAAATAAAGTAACAAAAAATCAGGTTATAAAAACTAACCTTTTCCAGAGGTGTTAAATGGTTTTTTTTAGATGGTTTTTTAGTTTTCATTTTTGTTGTTTAAAAACTAAAATAATTATACCAAATTTATTGTTTAACCAGAACTGTTTTTAAAGAGTTAGATAACTACGGGTCTTTTTTTGGTCTTTTTCGTTGTTTAGAAATTCGTTTATATCTTTAAAAGTGAATAAAATATGGGATGCTCTAATCTGAGTATCTTTATTTTCGATATTCTTTACTATTTCGAGGCCAAAGCCCATGTCCACTACATCAGAATATTGTCCGGGTTGCAAAGCAAAGAGTGCCTCAATAGTCTTTGGTGAAATATCACGGTTGGTCTTGTCTATCAATAGACCATATTCACCACCGTTATCTTTGGTCCCGGCGTCTTCTGATACTTCTTTAGCTAGGATTGCAAAATCTTTGCCGTTTTTTAGTTGGGCTAAAGCAGAATTAGCTCTCTCATGAGCTCCTGTGTCCAATCCAGAAAGTACTTTTTGAGATAAAACTTGCGACTTTAAGCTTCGTCTAAAGTCTGATATTGACCAGTTCCAATAGTCTTTTAGAATCGCTTCTAGTTCGCTATCGCTACTACTGAGCCGATTTTGATTACGGACTACTTTTATGGCGTCATCAATCTCTTTATCTGAGACACTAATGCCTTTCTGTTTGGCAATATCGCGGATATAAGCATCGTCAACTACCTTTTGTAGGGCTCGTTTTTTAAATTCAGCTAGCTGGGCCTGTCCTGTATCTGTTTTAAAATCCAATTCTTGCTGAGTTTCATAATAGTGCATGTAGTGATTTATCTCGAACAAATAACTTTCGTAGCTAACAAAGTCTGAACCTATCCTAGCCACTGGAAATGGTATTACTTTGGTAACCCGATACAGAAATAGCGATGTAGACTTGCTCTTATAAAGTTCAAATGTGGTGTATGTAAAAAAAGCCACTACTGCTAAAACAAAAATTGAAACCGAAATAATAACCAAGCGATGCTTAGAATGTTGCAAGGGGTAAATATATTTCCGGGCACCTTTTAAAATTTGCTCTCTGTGAACAGCAACAGTGTCGTTAGTAACTCTAGTGCCGGGGTCTATGTCCGGTTCACGGTTTTTCTTTCTTAATTTGGGTAGTTTATTCTTCATTCGTTTTCATCTTGTTCTTGGCTCTGTAAAATCTTTGGCATAGCATTACTTAAAAATCCTTTTTCCCTGAGTATCGTTAATAGTTTCTTCTGGGTTTTGGCTGGATGGTGAATATCATGAATTACTAGGTCACCTACAAATGTTTGTATATTCATTGTACCAAATCCCAACAAAGTTTCCTCTAGGCCTGTAACCTCGTAATTGACCATTTGAATCTGATTGAGGCCAATATCTACCACGCTTCTGTGCCAAAAACCTTTTTGGGTAATCTGGATTAAACGTTGGTCGGTAACAATAAAAACACTGTAGTGCCAGCCTACCCAAAATGGCAACATAATGATACCAGCAAGCAAAAATCCACCAGCAAGTCCTCCAAAAAGGTATATGTACTCTGGTTTTATCAGTGACGGAATTGTACCTAAAACTATGGCTATCATAGCGTATATCAGACCCCTGCGCATTACTACTGGGTGCTTACGAAAAACGTAGATTAACTCTTCGTCATCTAATTGGTCTTCAAAATACTTTTTGTCTGCTTTTACCATTATGCTTATTATAGCCCTTTTCCACCTAGAGAAGTCTAGATTTTTGTGAAATTGTGCAGTTTGGGATGAAAAGCGAGCACATAAACCGAGCGTACGTCAGGTACGGTGAGGTTTATTGGCGCAGTTTTTCGCTCAAAATGTGCATTTCACAAAAATTTAGATGGTGATCCGGGTAGGAGTCGAACCTACAACCTTTTCCTTAGGACGGAACTGCTCTATCCATTGAGCTACCGGACCAAGTTAACTAGGACCTTTCATAAGGTTCATAGATGTGACCGTAATCTGTTTTTTCGTAGGCAAAAACTTCATTATCCTTAAAGAACCGCTCTACTTCTTCCTCGCCGTTTTCTTTGCTGTCAGATGCGTGAATCAAATTACGCCCTTGACCAATCGCTAAATCACCCCTTATAGTGCCTGCGTCGGCAACCCGTGGATTAGTAGAACCTACAAGTAACCTAACCGAATTTACGCATTCGTAACCCTGCCATGCCATGATTACTACCGGTGAGCTTTGCATAAAATTTTCGATACCTTTATAAAATGGCTTGTCCACGATGTGAGCATAGTGCGCCTGTAAAATGGCTTTATCGAGGCTAAGCATCTTGAGACCAATCAACTTTAGACCTTTTTTCTCTAACCTAGAGATAATTTCACCAACTAAATTTCTTTGAATAGCATCAGGCTTTAGAATAATAAGTGTTTTTTCCATCGTTTTTCCTTGCTTATTTGTATTCATAGTATTGTAGCAAATAACAGAGAAAATTTCTTGTTCAACACACTTTAGAAATACCATTTGATGTACAATATGCTTATGCAATTCCAAAAATTGGTTGTGGATTTTCTAGAATATTTAGAAATTGAGCAAAATAGGTCCCAAAAAACTATTTCTAACTACCATCATTACCTTATGAGATTATCGGATTACGCCGGCGAGATAAAAGTATCTGACATTACGCCAGAACTTATCAGAAAATGGCGTATATGGCTAAACCGACTGGGCACAAACACCTCTGATGAACTGCAAAAAACTACCCAAAATTACCACCTGATTGCACTGCGCAGTTTTTTAAAATATTGTGCCAAGCGTGATATTCCAGCACTCAGTGCAGACAAAATAGAGCTGGCCAGAACCAAAAGAAACCAAGTTACATTCCTGTCGCCCGATGAGCTGGAGAGATTATTTGCCCAACCTAATATAAAAACAGACTCTGGCCTACGCGACAGGGCGATTTTAGAACTACTGTATTCAAGTGGACTGCGTGTATCTGAACTGACCGGACTTAACAAAGACCACATTAACTTAAAACGTCGTGAATTTATGGTACGCGGCAAGGGCCAAAAAGACCGGCCTGTTTTTATTAGCCAGCAAGCCAGTGACTGGATACAAAAATATCTAGACAGGAGGACCGATAAGGCCGTTGCTCTTTTTATAAGAATTGGTGGACAAAAGAAGCCTGATTTAACTGGCAATTACCTGCGATTAACGCCTAGAAGCGTCCAAAGGATGGTTTCTAAATACGCAATACTGGCTGGCATAACAAAGCATGTTTCGCCACACACTCTGCGTCATAGCTATGCAACAGATTTACTCATGAACGGAGCCGATATTAGGTCTGTTCAATCAATGTTGGGTCACAGCAACATAGCAACAACCCAAATTTATACTCATGTCACGGACCAACATCTAAAAAAAGTGCACGAGCAATTTCATAGAAAAACCAAAGACTAGTTCGGATCACATTGAGCTGGTGACGTAGAAAGAGTTGCTGTTGGACTAGCGTCGCGGTTAACAACAAGTAGCTTACATATGGCATCGGCTGTTCGGAGTGCGTAATCAACTTTATCTATTTGTGGCACTGCTGGTAGCCTAACTCTGACTCGCCGTAAAACATCTACCGATTTACCAGTTACATCAATTACGTACTGAGCGCCAATCAAAGGCACAGCCGTTCCGGCGCCGTTAAGGGCCGTGACGGTGATGCTGTTCGGCGCATAAATACTGCGAATATTTAGATAGAAAGTGCTGCCTACCGGAAGGCCAACAGCTCGTATTTCTGCGGTGCATTCGGTTACTGCACAAGCACCAATACCAACCACACCTTGCCCGCTTCCTATGCCATCTGCTCTATTTATGTTTGTTTGGCTGTTTCCAGGTAGCAAAGTACTTATAAAATTTTGGTTTCTTAGCTCGTCTCTTCCGCTACCAGCTCCGGCTGGATTTACTAAGTCAATCCTAAGACCACCGACAACACAATTGGGTAGTAGAGCTGTTGGTCTTACACTATTAGCGGTTTGGTTACAGTCAGAAATTACTAATCCGCTTGGATTTCTCCAGACAAATCTAATTGTGCTTATATCCGAAGTTGAGCGTATTGGATAAGTTTTAGAATCATCGACAGCAAGATCACTAATTTCTATACTAAGCGGAGCTTTGTCATAGAGCACGCAGGTATAACTATTGTTAGTATCAATATTTGGAACTGGAGTGGTGCCAGGAAAGTCGATCGTATTTAGACCTGTGGTGTCACAAGTTGTTTTAGTGTTCCGAGCCGTAGGGTTTTCGTATAAATATCGGGCCCAATCCCCAATGCCCGATTCGGCATTGTAGTAGGCCTGATCACTTAATTGTCGATCCAGAGCCTGCCTTTGTTCACGCGTGGCATTGCGTGACATCCCAAGGACCACTAAAGTCATGACAATAATTAGAATCATCGTAACGATAATCGATACCAGTCCCGATTCATTAAGTCGCTTTAGTTTAGACATATTTATTGCTCTTATCCTTAGTCATTATTTAACCTTTTTTTAACCGTTATGTCTAGCTGTGCTACGGCACAAAAGTTGGAGCCAGCAATTCCCGATTTGCACTGAGCGCTTTCCCTGTCGTTAGTAATAGCCGGTTCAGTAGTGCTAACTGTAGTACCGTTATTATTGCGATGAGTCAAAAGATCACCATCACCATAAGCAACCTTAATATTGACCGTCCAAAGTTCTGAGCCCGTTAAGAATACATTAAATTTTAAAAGTCGCATATTGTTGCCGAGCATTTGTTTGCCACTGCCTGAAAGCGCAATACCGCCATTGCAAGTTTGATCAGCAGGTAATGTTGCTACATACAGTCCGGACGTAGATTCAACGCCTTGACCGGTTCTGTACACCACATCAAAGTTTGAGGTGTAGCGTTTATCACCGACACAAAAAATGTTGGGGCTTGACCCAGGTGTTTTTGAGCCACTGGCAAATTGCAAATCGGTGGTAATCTCTGAGGTTATTGTTCTAGCTACATCCTGAGTATGTGCTGATGTTATACCTTTATAATAAAGATTGCCGATTCTGATAATACCTGTGGTTGCAATCAATAAAATGACTGTAAAAACCGTGGTGGCTATGAGCAGTTCAAGTATCGTAAAGCCTGAGGTTTTATTTTTTTTTGAATGCACTATCTTAAACCTATCCTGTTTATTTGAAGATCTGGGTCATAGGATTGTGGGCCTGATGGACCTGTAACCCATTCGTTATTATTCCACACAAACCAAATCGATGTAACAGCGCTAACTGGGCTTGAAAAAGGTATTATCGTAGTACCACCCGCCGTACTTAATTGATAATTATTTACAACTCTTTTGCCATTAATATAGATATCGATGTTATATGTCCAAGGTGCGGGAGGGGGTGGGTTAGGACTACAAGGTGCGGTCGCATCAGTGTAGTCAAGGAAAAGTCCAGTATATCCAGACCCGCTAGTAGGAGAAACAGGATACCTAGCATCATAACCTCGACAAGAAAATACTGAGGTCCCTGAAACCGAACAAGGATAAGTATCTCCTGGTATTGGACCGCAAGAGGAGAAACTGGAACCAAAAATGTTTATTGGTGTAAGCACTAGTACCGTAGCCGAATCAGACGCCGAACCAAAAGCATTGTCGCAAGTTAAGGTGTAAGTATAAATTCCACTAGCTAGTGCTCCTGTAGGTTCACTACCGCCAGAGATTGATTTTGAGCCACTCCAAGAACCTGATGCAGTACAGGTAGTGGCAGAATTTGTCACGGTCCAACTAATAGTGCTAGTTTGGCCAGTACTTCGTGGACTTGTGGCACTTATACTGATTGAGGGTGGCAACTGAGTAATAATCGTGTCTGAGCTAGCACCACCTACGGGAACACTAGCAACTAAATCAAGATGTAGTCTATGAACAACCGATATTTTTTCGACGGTTCGGCCAGTTACACTATCCCATCTTACATAAGCCGTGTAGGTATTTTGGTTGGTCCCACTACTTCGTTGAAGTATTACAGCGTAGCGATCATTGGTACCCCATCTACAGTCAGCATCTATGGCGTTATAAAGTGCTGGTTTATCGACATCCGATAAATTAAGAATTTGCCCATTTAGATTAACCAAGGCCATGGTTGGGCCAGAAGAATCTATGCAAAAAAATTGATTTTGATTCGGTTCGTCGGTAAGTCCAGGTTGCGATAAATAAAATTTAAGTTTTTCTATTTCTGACTGAGCAACTTTAGTAGCCTCGCTACGCTCAGCAGCTTGCCTGATAGCCTGAGTGCTCCTGTTAGCCAGCGTAAAAGATGTAGCCAAAATCAAACTAAGCACCGCGACAGATATTAGAACTTCTAGTATAGTGTCGCCTTTTTGGCTAAGTTTTTTTAGTTTTATTAGTTGCATTCGCTGTCCCAATTCTGATTTATTACCCTTTCAACTGTTAGCTGTGGGGTTATGGTTACCACCCCACGTTGGGAGGTGTCAGTTGACTGCTGTAAGCATATCAGAACAGAAGCATTAGCGGGAATTTTGGTCAAAGTTAAAGGCAAAGAGCCATCGGTCAGTATTTCCCCAGGTGCTAAAGTTGATCCATAGAGTTCCAGGCGCCCGGCGTTGCCAGTCAAACTAGTTCCGGATGTATTCCCAAAATCAGAAACTATCACCAAAGACGTGTAAGTTGCGCCAGGAGTGCCCTTTAAAACAACCTTTGTTGTCCGCAGATCGGCGGTGTTTGGCACGTTGTCAAAAATCCCTTCATTTGGCAAAAGTCCAACAAGTTCACTCCTTGAGGTAGCAAAACTAGTTGCTGAAGCGTTGCTTACTACCGTATAGGCAGTATAGCCCGCCGTACCAGTAGGAAAATTAAAAAGCTTGCCAGAAAAAACACATTGGGCATTGGTTCCAGTACCCAAAGAACCCATCGTTTGCAGGGTTAGACCTCCCAACTCACTGCTACAGAACAAGTTATTGTTATTTGGATAATAACCGGTTGAAACATCATTAAAATAATCTTGAAGGGTTAAGCCTACATCATCTACGGCTTGAGCAAATCTGGTTCGTTCTTGACGTCCATTGATGACGACGCCCGCAGATACTAAAAGTGCCCCTGATACGGCCAAAAAAATTAAAACCTCAACTATTGTGTACCCTACGGCTGGTTTGCCCACACCAAGCATTCCTAAACGCTTCATCTTGAATATTAGTATAGCATAAGAACTAAAGTGTAACTATCTGTTATTTTGTTTATTTAAGTGGTTGTTAAAATCTGGTCAAAATACCAAATAATTATGTCATTACCAAACAAAACCACAATTATTGTAGCTATTATCAAAAAAGGTCCAAAAGGCACACGTGATGAGCGTTTTAGCTTTTTACTTGCAAGTGCTGGCAAAATGTACAAACATCCCAGTAGCGAAGCCAAAAACAACATCAAAAATGCATAATCTGCTCTGCCGACCAATGCACCCAGTAGAAATCCTAGTTTTACGTCTCCACCACCTATCCATTTGCCTTTAGAAAGCTGAAAGATAAGGTAGAATAACCCACCGCCTATCAAAATAGCAGTTAGATTTTGGTACAGAGTCAAAGCTTCTGGATTTTGAATCAATCTTAAAATAATTATTCCCAAACCTAAAAAATAAAGCGGTAAAACAATTCTGTTTGGTAATATCATCCACCTAATGTCATAAACAATAAGTGCCGTTAAGCCGAGCAAGCAAGCAAGCCATAATCCAAAGATTGTATACTCTATGCTGTTAAAGTCGGTCGGCCAAAATATATATGACAACACAAAAACAACGGCAGTAAAAATCTCTACAGATGGATACTGCCAAGATATTGGTTTTTTACAATAACGGCATTTGCCAGCCAGCATAAACCAACTGAATATAGGGATAAGGTCCATTGCCTTTAGTTCGTGCTTACAATTAACGCACATTGATCGCCCAGTTAAAATCGAATAACGATTTTGTGTTTTCTGTAATCTGTTTTCTGTAATCTGTTTTTTTAGCTTCTTCTTTACTGACTCCAGACTACCGTTTAGTGATTGTTTTTTAGACTGGATATGCAGTCTAAAGACTAGCGCGTTAACAAAACTCCCAAAACACAGCCCCAAAATAATTAAGATAATGATGATCATTAACTTAATCTTAGCATAAAAATAGGGTCAGATCTGACCCTATTTTTATGAATTTATTTTTTATTTAACTAGCTCTCAGTACACTGTGCAACCACTGCACCAGAAGAACTTTCAACAGCGTAGATAATTATTATTGATCTAGTTGAGGCAATTGATGGGCTTATGCTTGGACCACCAACAGTCCCACACTTAACACCTGTAACAACAGTTGCCGTATCAAAAGCAGGTGTTATCGGTGCAGTAGTACCCGTACTAATGTTAAGGTTTGTTATTGCCTGAGTTTTAGCATTTGCCTTTACGGCAGCCGAGTTAGCAGCAACTGGTACTGTGCCGTTGTTATTGTTTATAAATTCCGAAGTACCCGTCAAAAGAGCAGCTGCGTCATTTTTATAAGTCGTATTACGAGCATTACGTTGAAGTGCTGGCACTGCCAAGAACACTATCAAAATAATCAAACCAGCAATCGCAAGTACTATCAAGACCTCGATTATAGTGAAGCCTTCCTGTCGTTTCTTATTTATAGCGTTTTTAATCATTTCTATGCCCCCTAGAAGCAATTTTATTACTTGTTTATGAACTTAATATATTCTAAAGCGCTCATGCTTGCAAGCACTTTTTTACACGTTTTAAACTTATTTAATTACATCCTTCCCTGCTAAACCGTAAATCGGTAGCAATACAGCAGCCACAATAATAAATGCTACTACACCCAAAATAACCATCAAAAGCGGTTCAATAATAGTACTTATGGTCTTTATCTGGTTATCTACCTCTTTTTCATAATAATCAGCCGTTTTTTCTAACATTCCTTCGAGCGAACCAGACTGTTCACCAATCCGAAGCATATTGGGGACCAAAGTAAGAAAATACGGGTCTCCTTCTAGGGAGTCTGCTAGTGATTTACCGCTCTTTACCTTTTCTGTGGCTTTTCTAATAGACCGCTCAACATGTACGTTATTTATAGCCTGCGCCACAACTTCTAACACCTGTATCAATGGCACTCCACTAGCTACCAAGGTTGTCCCTGTGCGCGAAAATCTGGCCATATAAACCTTCATAAATAAAGGACCAAAAGGCCATGCTTTGAGTTTAATTTTGTCAATTACCTCTTTTCCTGGACCTGTCCTTGCATAACGCGTTGTCGCAAAAATCAGAACACCCGTGATAACTATTACCAACCACCAATATTTAACTGTAAAGTCGGAAATAGCCAGCATCACTCTAGTAATTAAGGGAAGCTGTGCTCCTGGGAGATCTTTATATATATTTTTTACCTGTGGTAAAACTTTCACAATCATAAAGCCGACTACACCAATCATAACCACAATAACAACTGCTGGATAAGCCATAGCTCCGCGCACTTTACTGACAATTTCAGCGTCTTTTTCCTGCTGATACGCAATACGTTCTAGGGCTTTATCCAAGTTACCAGATACTTCTCCGGCGGCGATAAGATTAACGTAGATGTTATTAAAAACAGCAGGGTGCTTAATCAAAGCTTGGCTAAATGAACTACCGCCTTCTATATCGCTAATCAATTTATTAATGACTATTTTAAAGGTCTTGTTCTCTGTCTGGTCGGCCACGTTTCGTAAGCTCTGGACCAACGGCAAACCTGCATTTATCAGTGTAGACATTTGACGAGAAAAAACAATTTTTTGCTTGGTATTAATGCGATTGCGGAACCTTGAAGGACCTTTATTACTAGCGCCAATTGGCTTGATTTCTAGAGGTGCTAAGCCTTCGCCAATAATAATTTTGGCGGCTTCTTGCTCGCTACCGGCTTGCACCTCGGCACTGATTTTTTGGCCAGTGTTTGGGTCGCGTGCAGTGTAAGAAAATGAAAGCATAAGAAGTATTAACCCCTCATTAACCTATCAAGCTCTTCTATGTCTACAGCGAAGTTACGTGCTTCTTCATAAGTAATCGTACCAGCGTGAATAAGCGAAACTAGCGTCTTGTCCATGCTCTGCATGCCATGCTCTGCACCAGTTTGGATTACAGCATCTAGCTGATGACTTTTACCTTCACGGATGATATTACGTACAGCCGGCGTAGCCACCAAAATTTCGGCCGATGCGATACGCCCACCGCCAATGGTTGGGATAAGTCGTTGTGAGCAAATTGCCATTAATATATTGCTGAGTTGTGCCCTAACTTGTGGCTGTTGGTGTGGCGGAAATACGTCAATCATACGGTCTATACTCTGGGCTGCAGAGTTGGTGTGAAGTGTGGCAAAGACCAAGTGACCAGTCTCTGCAATAGTAATAGCAGCCGCAATTGTCTCTAGGTCACGCATTTCTCCTAGCAAAACAACGTCAGGGTCTTGCCTTAAACTACTACGAAGAGCGGCAGAGAATGAGTATGTGTCATAGTGAACTTCACGCTGTACAATTACAGACTTTTTACTCTTGTGAGTAAATTCTATTGGGTCTTCTATAGTTACGATATGTGTGGCTCGTTCATTGTTAATTTTGTCCACTAATGCCGCTAAGGTTGTTGATTTACCAGAGCCGGTTGGACCAGTAACTAACACTAGCCCGCGGGGATAATTTGCAAAAGTATCTACGATTTTAGGCAGACCCAATTGCTCGGTAGAGAGCAGTTCATTAGGGATAAGACGCAGAGCGGCAGCCAAATTACCACGTTCATGAAACGCGTTAACACGAAAGCGCCCCAAATCACCAAAAGCAAAACTAAAGTCAAATTCTTTATCTTTTAATAAAATCTGTTTTTGCTCATCGTCTAAGATGGCAAAAATTAGCGACTCAACAGTATCTTCAGTTAAAACGGGACTTCCAGGGATAGGAGCCAAAGCACCATCAATACGCAAAATTGGTGCTAAGCCAACTTGTAAGTGAAGGTCTGAAGCCTTCTTTTTGACTACTTCTTCTAGTAGTAATTCTATTCTTAACGTTTGCATTTTTACCCCCACCTCTGTAATTTTCCTACCATATGATTTTTATGCATTATCCGATGCAGCCACTCTGTTAATTTCACTAACTGTCGTCAGTCCAGCCAAAGCCTTGAAATAACCATCCTCGCGCATATTAATCATGCCATTAGCTTGAGCTGCCCTTTGGATTTCGCTACTGGTAGCACGACTAATAATCAGTTTTTGTATGGTCTCGTCAATTTCGAAAACCTCGTAAAGACCCATTCGACCTTTGTAACCACCAGGAGTTTCGGGACTGTCGGTACCCTTGAATAAAGTATAAGCGTTATCGGTGGCAAGTGGCAAGCTTTCATAGCCCAAATCTACTGCCGTTTTTGCCCTAAGTTCCTCAGTAGCAGGTAAAAGATAGCCAATACTGTCTGTAATTGCTTGTTTTTCTACAGCATCCGACGGATAGGTAAGCTTGTCTTTGTCGGCGATTCTACGCACCAGCCGTTGACCAATGACAGTCCGCACAGTAGAAGCAATCAAAAACGGCTCAATACCCATATCCAGCAGGCGTGGCAAAATTCCGGCAGCCGAGTTAGTGTGAAGTGTACTAAAAACCAAGTGCCCAGTAAGCGCAGCCTGCACAGCCAAAGCGGCTGTTTCCTTATCTCGAATCTCTCCTACCATCACAACATCTGGGTCTTGACGCAGAATTGAACGTAGCCCTGATGCAAAGGTTAATCCTACCTCAGCATTTACCTGAATTTGGTTAATCCCATCCATTTTGTACTCCACAGGGTCTTCTAGCGTAACGATGTTAATACTGTCATTCTTGATTTCTTGTATCAGCGCATAAAGCGAAGTAGACTTACCAGAACCGGTTGGTCCCGATGTTAAAATCATTCCATTAGTACTTTCTAGGCCCTTGCGAATCGTACGCAGTGCCCGACCATGATAACCCATATCTTCCAGCTTTAAGGTAGTGCCAGATTTATCCAAAAGTCGGATAACTACTTGTTCACCCCAAACAACCGGACTGATGGCGATACGCAGGTCAATCGCCTTATCGGCAACTTTTACTGTAAATTGACCATCCTGAGGTATGCGGTGTTCATCAATCTTAAGATTACTTAAAATTTTGATACGCGAAATCATCGGTGGCTCCGTCTCTTTGGGTAATTTCATAATTTCACGTAGTACTCCGTCTATACGACAACGAATTTTGAGCTCTTTTTCTAATGGTTCAATATGTATATCGCTAGCACGGTTATTGGCTGCGTATTCTAGAATTGTAGACAGCGCTTTACTGATTGGCGAATCTTGAACAATAGTTTTAATTTCTTTTTGTTCACCTATAATAGCCTGGGTTCCAGCTTCAGCCCCAATCTTCATAGTAGCGCCAATGGTCTTTGCGACGTCGGCCTCAACATCTTCTTCGTATTGCTTTAATACTTTGCGTATTCCCTCTTCGCTAGCTGTATAAACTTTTAGCTGACGACCTATCCTGTTCGCCAAAAAGTCTACGGCCTGGACATTGTCGGCGTCTAGCATGGCAACTACTAATTTGCCTTGAGCTTGGCCTAATGGTACCGCCATATAACGCTCAGCCACTTCTTTTGATAGCAATCTCAGAACTTCGCGCTCAATCCTGGCATCCAATAAGTTTACATAAGGAACTTTGTTAATCCCGGCCATTACTTTGGTCAAATATTCATTAGATACTTTGCCTTCGGTAACTAAAAGTTCAAACAAGGGCTTACCGCCTTTTTCGGAAGTTTTTTTCAGTTTCTCTAAATCAGCATAAGTAATCTGCTTATCTTTTATAAGTGAGTCTTCTACGGTTTTTAGGCTGGATTCAGAAAGTATGCTCATAATTAAGCTACCACCTAAAAGGGCTGGGCGTTAGGACTGTCTCCAATTTGGATTAATTGAGTTGGGTTTATGCTCTCTGAATTAAAGAATTTTTTATCGGGTTTTTGAAAAGCTGACTGGATAGCATCAATCTTTTGAGCTTTTAAGCCTTTTGTGGATTTAGGCGTAAACAGCAAATTAGACAAAATCAGTGAAAAAACCACCGCAAAAATTGCAACGGCAACCATAACTCCTAAATCATTCTTTTTCATCATTTAACTGGTTCCTCTGTGATATTAAGCTTTTTTTCTGGCTGGAAGTAGGTTTTGGCCTGCAAAGAAATTTTTATACTAGATTCTTTGCCTACGATTGAAACGTTGGTTATCTGCACTGGTCGAATTGACCTTTCAAACAACTGCAAGAATTTAATACCATCGGTTGGTGCTATCGACGCCTCTAAAGAAAACGGAACTTCAATAGGCTGAGGAGTAGATGATTCATTGTTGGTAACTTGGTTAATTTCGTCATCAATACCAGCGAGAGCAGATAGTTGAAACCCACCTGTTTGGGCCAACTTATTAAGGCTTGTTATAAGTGCTGGGTAGTCATATTTACTAGGCAACGCATCCAATATTATCCTAGCGTTTTCTCCGTCACGATCACCGGCTCCACTAGGGTTTCCGCCTATAGCATTGGTGACTTCTGATGAAAATTCTTTGTAGGCCAAGTTGAGCTTTTCTACCTCTTTTTTATTGCTCTCTATTTGCTTGAGGGTTGTTTCTTTTTTACCGATAACTTTAGATTGATATTTCATCTGAGTATATAAAGCTTTGCTAGAAACAACAGAGAATACAACTACAAAAATAGTAATAGTAATTATTATTATCAGTGATGCATTGGCTTTATCTATCGCCATTCTTTTTACAGAAAATTGTGCTTTATTCACCATTACTGACTTCCTCCTTCTGGAGTTGGAGTGCTTTGGAACAACTTGGCAGGTTTTTGCGTCTCAGACCTAGTTGTGATGATTTTTGGAACAGTAAGCTTCACAGAATTAACAACCGCACTACCTTCTGTGGCGGTGTTCATGAATATAACTTCATCATATATAAAACTTATTTCATAAGCTACTTCAGCGTTAACCAGCCCAGCTGTTGGTGTGCCAATAACAAAGCTTTGAAGAACAACCGAGCTGAAGGCTTTGCCTTCTTTTGGCTCATCACCTATCAACTTATAGTCAGTAAATTTAAGGGTATCAACAAATTTGTTTACAGTTTGCAAACTATTTGCCGAGCCAGTTAGGTTAATCTTTTTATTTACTACATCTAGTTTTACATTAGAAACGTTGGCCTCATTTGGCGTAACTTGACCAAGATATTCAAAAATCCTAGAAGTCATAACTTTTTGTTTATGTAATTCAGGTAGGCTAGCCAGCTGGTTTTGGACAGTTAATATTTTGTCCAAGTCTTTATTAGATTGTAATTTGGCAACACCGATTTTTATATCTTTATCGAGATGTGATAAATGTCTTGTTTGATTAACCCGGACGAACAAAAACGTGAATACAAAAATAACCAAAAAAGCTACGCCAACAACCACACAAACTAAAG
Source organism: Candidatus Saccharimonadota bacterium (assembly GCA_043741255.1). Taxonomy (GTDB): domain Bacteria; phylum Patescibacteriota; class Saccharimonadia; order Saccharimonadales; family 2-12-FULL-41-12; genus JALHOM01. Next base: position 16,559 of record JAYUAP010000056.1, read on the forward strand.
TAATAAGACGTCTGCGGTATACGGCCTTGATGTATTGTTGTTTTACATCAGGGAGTAAATTAAACTGAACCATTACTCGCGCCTCTCTGCTAGGCCAACTGCCACACCGAAATGGTTAGACACGGCCATCAATTCATTCTGTCGCTCCATACTAAATTGTACATTACGCCAGGCATTACCAATCTCAACATTTATACCGAATTTATTAGCAATATATAGCGGGAATTCCGGCAAGGCTGACGCACCACCAGTCATGACAATTCTATCCAGTTTTACGTCCTTGTATCTGGCTTGAAAGAACTTTATTGATTTATCAATATCGCCCATTAGAACATCTACAGTACCGATAATTGCGTTATGCACCTGGCCTTCTAATTTTTGCTCACTCAAACCAAACTTAAAGACAAACTCTTGGGCTTGGTTTTCATCTATATTTAGATTTTGGACGGCTGACTTAATAATTGCATCAGACCCGGTAGGAATAGCACGGGTTAACCTAGGCGCACCATTCATTGTAATGACAATGTCGGTACTTTTACTACCAATATCGATAACCATCTGTGGCTCAATAGCTTCGGGAGTCAATACAGCTCGGGTAATCGCTAGGTTATCTGGCTCAAAGGCAACCACATTTAGACCAATTGATTCTAGTAAATCTAACCTTGCTTCAATAAAATCGTTACCAACACTAGAAAGCAGTACCTCTACTTTGTTAGGATCTTTGGGCGAATCGCCTATCATTGCCCAGTCAATTTTTGACTCCGCAACCGGTGTAGGTATCAACGAATCAGCCTGGTATTTAATGGTCTTTGCTAGCTCTGCAGGAGTCAATCTTTCTAGGTCAACTACAGTTGTAAAAACACGTGACGAAGGTATGCCAACAGCAACATTCTTGGTGGTTATTTGCGCCTGAGTTATGATTTCTTTGATTTTATCGGCGACTTTTTGGCGATCTGCCTTAGAATCACTCATGGCAAGTTTTCCATCAATAGGAGCCATAGCATATTTTAACAACTGCCTTGGACCATTATTATTTGTAAGCTGAACAACCCTAACCGAACTAGTACCAATGTCTAGACCAAAAAAATCATTGACTCCACTCAAGAGACCCATTTTATTTTCCAGCCCCTTTAATTTTTATTTGAACGTATTTCAAGATCATCTATTATTTTGCCCACTTAGATAGAATTTACTGCAGTTAGTATAGCATAACCACATTGTTTTCAAATATAGGTTAAGGGGTGTTTTACACACTTAGGCGATTCTACAAAATCGGCGGCAGTATACCTATGGCGTCGTAGTTACCACTGGTTATGGTGCTGGTTGGCTTAAAGATAGGTGGTGATAGGTAAATCTCTGGAGAGAAATTAAATATCTCGGCGCCTTGGCTGTCACTAGCTGTTTCTTGGAAGCGTGAATCATTTAGAGTTTTGAATGCTCGATTAAGGATAATTTGTTGGGCTACAACACTACCGTTAAAAGTTAGTTTTCCGACTCCGGCGTCACCAGGACCATAACCACCAGAGCAAGTACTATAGACTGTTATAGCGGAAGTTATCTGGCTACCTAGTCCAGTGGCACAAGTGTAAATTCTGCCTTTAGTCCCGTTAGCTAGTGGTTGAGCGATGTAAGTGCCGTCTAAGGTAGTGACACCTGGATTAATGTAGATATTGCCTAGGACTACGAAGGTTAGGTTAGGGATTTCTGCGACGGTGGTGTAGCTTTTGTAGGTAATATCACGGTCAATGTATAAATCACCTTTAACGTAGAGGGTGACTCGGCCTTGGAAATTTGGTATAGGGTTAGTTATAGACAGATTACCGTTTCTAATAAGTTGTTTGCCGTTATTGATGTTTAGTTGACCTTGGTTAGTAATATTTGTAGTTGTATAGTCTTCTGTAATAGGACTGTCCGTAGGATACTGAGTTTGATAGAAGTAGTCTGGCATACAGGGAGCCTCACCGGTTAGATTACCGCCTATGTCGGCTTGGTTGGTGTCGGTTATGCTAGCAGTGGCAATGGACCCAAAAGCTAGGTTGCTTATGCTGGTGGCCGTGGTGCGTCTTTCGGCTGTAGCAAAGCCAGATATGTCGCCGTTTTGAGGTGGTGGTGCATTACCCCAAGCATAGGCATTGATTTGGCCACCAGAGCCACTGCGACCTGTAGCTGTATTATTATGTTGAGACTTTGGACGCATATAGGCAAAGATGCCTGTTTGGGTGGATGGAGTGCAGGCATTGACAGTGTTAGTGGTAGTGTCAGTTTGGTCAAAGCCACCTCCAGAGCCAATGTCTGCTCCGTAGGCTTTAACATATGGATATCTCACCACAACCACCGGACAACTAGCAGGTGGTAACCCTGTTGACCCACCAGAATAAGTTAGTGTACCGGTGACCGTCGTGCTAGCTGTTGGAGAGAATGAGGTTGTAAAGGTGGTATTACCGTTTGCACCTAAATCGGGTGAGTTTATTGAACCACCAGGTGGGTTAGATAAAGCTACGTCATATCTAGAGTCTGTTCTGTTGGTTTGGTTTCTAACAACATATTCAAGCCTGAAGGGATTGGGGTCACCAAATTCATAATCTCCAAAGGTTGATGGACAGGATATGCCAACACAGTTGCCCGTGAAGATCTGGCCAGCAACCTGGACTGGATTACCGCCATCATCGTTGACAATAAGCGCCACTCTGTAAGAATCTAGATGAATTGGAAGAGATGGCATGTCGTTAAAAGTAACCGTCCGAGATTCACCATTAGGCAAATTAAAGTTCGTATCAAAATTTATAGTACCGTCTACGTTGCTTACTCTCAGATAACCGCTTAGATTTACGGCTCTGGGTGGACTCCATCTAACCGTAAATGTTACCCCGCCACACCCAACATTATTTATTTCTCCCTCCGGGCTATAAGGTTGGGGTATAACATTAATACTAAAACTACAGCTACCTAACGCCTCCCAATTTGGTACTCCAGCAACAATGCTTTTTAGATGATAGGTCTTGTATGTATAGGTTCTAGGTACGCCCGGTGCGGTGGGTGTACTTGTGTCAGCATTGCCCCTATCTACTACCGGACCATTTGCACCGGGTGGTAATATTCCCCCCGCTACTGGGGGTGATACACCTGCATCTGGAGTCGCAGAGAATTTTTGGACATAGCCAGGAGCCGGAGGGTTAGGCCCTTCATTTACATAAACTAAATAAGCATTATTCCATACTTTATTACCGGAGTTGGTAGCATACACACTAACGTTTACCGGTGTTCCAACGATCACCGTATCACCGCTATTTATATTTGGAGTAGTTGAAAACGCAGTACAGCCGGCACCTCCAACAGGTGTTGGTGGCGATGGACATCTCCCTTCTAATGAATATATCTGATCAAAAGGCAGTTGAATTTGGATGGTGTTAATAGCGGCCACATTTTCCCACGTCCAGCGATATTTAAAATCGCGATTAAACGTAAATCCTCGTGCTGTATCCGATGACAGACCGCTATTACCAATATCTGCAAGGCCAGTCCATGAATCAACATTTACCCACCCAGTCGAATTATCTTTCGGTCTGCGTTCAAGACGCTGGCTAAGGACGGGGTTAAGATTCTGACCATACTTTTGGAAGTCAGCATCGAACCATCGCAACCTATTACCAACTGTAGGAGCGCCACTGCAAGGTGGTGCAAATTGTATTGAAGTTGACCACCTTGCACCTCCATTATCTTTTTGATACAAACCACTAAAATTTGCTTCAAAAACCGCATTGTTATCGGTGTCTTGTTTTGCCATACCAATATAAGAACCACCCGGATTATTTGTAATCTGCAATCTAAAAGAATTCTCCAAATAAGGAGTGGCTCCACCAAGCTGAACAAGCATAGAACTTGTATAGTAATTTACCCCATTAACAGTTGTTATTACATTGGGTGCGTTATATGTAATGGTTGTGGTTCCACAACGAGTACCATTGTTTGCATATGGCAATGTATAGTATCCACCAACTCGCCCAAAAGAGAATACAGTGTTACTACCATCAGAATTATTATCTTCAGAACCGCATCCCCCTCCTGCACTCTCAATCGTTACAACCATAGTTTGCGTTGTACTATACAACCAAGCTTTTGAATAAGGACCTTCAAAGCCATCAGTACATCCGCCCGTGAGAGGACATTGACCATGACCAACAGCAAACCAAGCTTGTCCACCCACCCCGTCAGAAGCTCCAGCTGACGCCCCTTTGGTATTCAAGTTACCGGGCAATATTGCGGCATTTGTTTGGGGCACTCTGTAAAAAAACGCTAAAAAGATCAAACCAAAGACAGAAAGGGCGAAAAATAGAAAATTTCTCTTCTTAATTTTCATTTTTCGCCCTTTCAATATTTTTCTTTATCAGATCCTTGTTCTCGACATCGCTTAAACTAAGCTGTTTCAAGGCAGCGTCAAAATATCTGTTGGAACTTTCTTTATCACCAATCTTATTTGCGCAATAACCAAGAGTTTGATAAACATCATAGGTCACACTTTTTTCTTCAACCTTTGCAATTGCCGAGTTAAAGACATCAATGCATTTTTGATATTCCTCTGCGTAAAAAAAAGAATATGCGACCGATACTAGACTCTGGTACTCTTTTTTTATATCCCCTTCAAAATTGGAATTAAGAACTTCGTCGTAATACGAGCCAGCTATTTCTTTCACGGATGGAAATGTAGCAGTATTAGTAACCACAGGATTGTTGACCTTTTTCTTTTCATTATCATTACGATTAAAATATAAAATTATGGAAACAACAAAAACCAGGCACACAACTAATACACCTGCAGTGATAATCTTTGACTTTTTTGATTTTAGAAAATTACTATAACTTATCTTTGGTAATTTAAAACCCATAACATAAGCATTATGACTTAAAAAACTAAAGCAATCAACTGATTAAGAGAAGTCTTCGCTAAAAAAAATTAAAATCAGCGTTTGGACTGAATATTTTGAGCATATATTGTGCCGAGTTTTGGTTGAGGGCAACCACCTATTGTGTTTTTTATCGAATTTCGCGGAAGTATCAATTTTGCGTAAGTGCCTTTTTTGGGAGGATACTTTAATTTGACGCCCTTGTAGCGGTCACTTTTAGACACACCAGTTACTGCTACAACTACTTTTTTCCCAACTTTTCTCGCAAAAGCAGGCAATAAATTCTGGTTAACAGATTTAGCTGGAACGTATTCTATTCTAGGGATTTTTGACCTTCCAGTCGCGTTATTTAAAAGCTTAAGATTTCTAGTCCCATATATCGTCTGACCTTTTTGTGGCTTAAAGTAGAAAGACACTGTGCTATCTTTGTTTAAAACGCTATTGAAAGCCGGACGGGTTGGACATTTAGTAATTGGGGTGTTGGGTGTTAGAGGCTCGCCCGTTGACGAATTGACAAAAATATCTCTTCTGGAAATATTATTTATATTAAACTGAGACGTTGTTTCGGAATTGGCAGAGTTAAAAGCACTAACCTCAACATACTCACCCCCTTCCCCAGGATTGCTTCGACTTAACACTTTGAAGCTAATTGGAATATTCGCTCCTGGCAAAACTGACATATAGTAATAGTCTCCGCAAGCAATGTTTTTTGTTCTATTGCCGTATATGTCGGACGACCCTGAGGCTTCTTGACAAACTTTTTCCATATTAAATCCGGTGGGAGTGTAGTTCCTTTTTACAGACCATTCTTCACCGTTAATATTTACTGAACCTATAGAAGAAGTAAAACCCTGCTTCCCAAAGATTCTTAACATTGTCGCCCCCGAATCAGCGGTTCCGACGTTCCTAATGTTCGTCGAGTATGTTACGTAACTCCCCTCACAAGCAAGGTTGCTAGAAGCAATTGAATCAATAGCTAAATCCACGCCACCGTGTGCCGGAGAAGGATTGGGGATTGGTGCTTCCCCAGTAGGAGTAGTACAAATCTCCACGCCAGCATTGGCTTTTTCTGGGTGACTCAGTGAGTTAACCCCAACTGCTATACCTCCCGCTAGACTAGCTACCGTACCTAGGATTGCCATTGGTTTTTCAAATGCTTCTCTAAAATTAGTATCAAGTTGAGGTAACTCTAAGCCCATCTGTCCTTTTATCTCTGGATTGTATGCAAAAGTTTGGTTAGTCACGATTATTTACCTCTAACTGTTAATGTAAGCTAATTATACAACGAGACTGGTGTAAAGAAAATTGCTCAAGCTTATAAATCCTTTTATAGTGATAAAAATTACAAACTGCCAGCGTTTTTAAATTAAAATAAAGCCCGTATGAGACATACTT
>JAYUAP010000057.1:0-1825 GCA_043741255.1 Candidatus Saccharimonadota bacterium
TTTACATAAGTCATGAAATTTCTACAGATAACGATGCCCCAAAAATGTTTTCAGACCCTACTCCGGCAATTTGTGTCTCATTTGATCACTATAGTATGGAGCATACATCCCCAACGTTTCATAGGTATTAGATAAGTATTACAGAAGATATGAGATTTCTAAAAAATTTAAATTGCCCCTAAATTTGACCTAAATTAGGATCCCTTTTCTATTATGCTCGTTACGGAATCAGTTTGACCCAAATATGATGCCCTACCCTTGCATTGTACTTCCTAGACCATTATGAACCTCTGGATATAGCGTGAGCTCAGTATAAGTCCCTGTAAGTTCTGTAGTATATATATGATTATAGTACTTTTTTGGGATATATAATAATGGGAATATAGCAAAAGTCATAGTCTCAGGCTCCAAACCAAGTAAAAAAACACATGTTTATGGACCGAAAAACTGTATTTCTTTAATGAAATTCTTTTTAACTCTGCTACCAAGTGCGAATAGTTTTCAAATATGGATGTTAACAGAAATTCATTGGATCTGAGAAAAAAATATATTTTTTGAATGAATTACAGAACTTCAACATGACGGACAGCGGACACACTGATACGTCAGACAACGGACACACTGATACGTCAGACAACGGACACACTGATACGTCAGACAATAGACGCATGGCCTCATGTCTATGCTATACAAATTATCATGTTGGATGAAGGATTGTAATCTTATAATAACTGGTATGAACTGAGGACAGTCAATTATATCATCTAACATTTACCCCTGATGAAATCGCATCATGAATAGTAAAAAAAGAGGACCGAAACTTTCACACGAACGGCGCTTGCAAGCACTTGCTGTAAACTGATGTCTGCACATTGAGATGGCTTTTATAGGTTTAAAGCTATAGAGCATAAAAGTTACACCACTATGTTCTGCGTGCTCAAACTATCTGTGTGCCCATACTGTTTCATATGACATATCAAATGTACATACTCTTGATATACCTATGCGACATTATGGCAACATCTTCAAGACGGCGCGGTTCACGCCAGAAGAAGCTTGACAGAAAGCTGATTTCAACAATCCGATTAGCGGATGGCTGCCTGTACAACTCCTGCGGGGAGCGGAAAGGCGTAGTTACGCTACCGCACGCACCATGACACGTCACACAAATATACACTATCACTTTAACACACGCACACATACGCATGCCTTTGACTCCTGCAGTACGTCACCATCTTATGACGTCTATACTGCAAGTGACGTACGCCAGACATTCTACACCGACTGTCATCTGTACCATTCGCCCCGTTGTTCTGTTCTGTCTATAACTGTTTTTATTATTTGCACTGCACGATCGCACCATGTCATTTCTTTGAAATATTGTTTTGACAAGTATGTTGATTCCCTCTCGGAATCAATCTTACACTGATGTATGATTTGGGTTGTCCTGTTATCAACGGTAATCAACACCCCTTAAGGGTGTTGAAGAAATATGAAAAAAAGAGCAACTTCAACGAACTGTAAACTGTCACATCAATCTCTGAGGAAACCCCACCTCAGAGGTAAGTGAGGGTACAGTTCACCGCTGACTCAGCAGATAATGATCACAATACGCTCCATCCAATATGAGTTACGGCAGAGCGTCAGGAATATTTACTATTCAAGATATCTTTGCCGTACGATTGATGACGTCATTGGGTTTCACTAAGAACAAATTTCCTCGCAAGAGAATATCTGTCCTACATAGTACACGTCATCATCTGCTGACTCAGGTTATCTAAAAGTCTAGGCGCGATAGCATCAATATCGTCACAACATCACCTTC
>JAYUAP010000058.1:0-1819 GCA_043741255.1 Candidatus Saccharimonadota bacterium
TCGACCAATACTTTCATATTGAAAAATACAGCGTTTTTATGTATTCTTTACATTGAAGGTAATTCGAGCAAAGTATACTTATTGACAAAATATAGATAATAAAGTATAATATAGAAATGAACAAAGAGCGCTTTAGTCCGGAGATGGAATCTACACTTGATGGTTCTCAACGAGAACCAGCTGTTGCTGGATTTGATTACCAAAGAGCAATGCAAATTATTGAATCTTGCAAAGGTACCCTAACTGACGAGCCTATAGCGGATAACAACGGAAGACTTGTTTTTCCGGGTGATTCAAATTTTTCAAGAGTCCGAAGTAAAGTTATAGCCGACTTGATAAATCAAAACATGGCGAACCCAAAAGACAGAGATTATTAGACTTTAATTTTTAGCTTTTTTATACCTTTGCCTCCCAAAAAGGGGTAAACTATAGGTAAGTATGCTGAACCTATTAGCCATTTGTGCTTTAATTTTTTTATTACTACTTTTTAGCGAGTTTTTATGGCGCAAAAAAATTGTGTCAGTAGAACTCAGTCGCAAGATGATACACATAGGCACCGGTGTAATGGTGGCTTTTTTGCCTTTTTTTGTGTCTTGGGGAAACATCCAGGCACTTAGCATTGCTTTTTTGGCTGTAATTTTACTGTCGTCACGCTTTAAAATTCTGAAATCAATCCATGCTGTAAAAAGAGTTACCAAGGGAGAAATTCTTTATGCTGTTGGCATTGGGATTTGTGCATTCTTAGAACCGACTAATTGGATGTTTACGGTAGCTATCCTACACCTAGCCCTAGCAGATGCGCTAGCCGCTGTCATCGGTACTAAATGGGGAAGGCGAACTCGCTATACGCTTTTAAGTCATGGTAAATCGCTGTTAGGAAGCATGGTGTTCTTTTACGTATCAATGGCCATTTTTTTAGTAGTAATAATTTTGCAACCAGCCGATGCTTTACCGAGTAATTACTTACTACTTTTAGTTTTACCAACTTTGCTAACATCATTAGAAAATATCTCTTGGTATGGGCTAGATAACGTTACCATACCAGTGGCAGTAATCATACTGCTCTCTAGTTTAGTTTAAAAATCAAACTATAAATTAAACAATAAACTTAATGTTTTAAAAATCACAATAGTATTTTCTTGACATTACTTCAATTGTCATAGACAATAAAAAGTACTAGAGGAGTTTATCTTCGGGGGAAAGGTGTTTATGCAAAAACTTCTACATATTATTAGAAGCCTCACAACCAAAGCACTGTTAGCTTTTGGCCTATCAAGAAAGATAGAGTACCGCAGCCCAAAGAAGAAAACACTCCTTATTTCAACCGCCATTTTGAGCGGTTTTTTTATATTATTGCCTTTAATTTTGATTAGAAGCACAGCGTATACTAATCAGCTCGACAGTTTTACTATAGATGATTTGCTGCCCAACAAAATTGCTGACGATTTAACTAATAAACAAAGTGTTGTTGTCCCGCAAACCAGTGACCAAACTACTCCAGATATTGTTTTGCCAAATCAAAATGGCTCTAGTGTCTCAGTCAGTATTTCTAGCAATGTGTCTAGCAGTAATGGAGTTGTGACAGAAACTCATACAATTAATAAAACTGTAAATGATGATAGTCACAGTGAAACAATAACAAAAACCAGTGATGATGGAAGCTCCCGTGTTAGATTTTCGGTTGACGTTGATGCCAACTCGGAGTCTTCGGTTAAGGTGAGAGAAAGGGGGGATAGGCTAAGTATTAAATTTCGTGAAAAAACAAACTAAATAAAACAAATTTTAATGATTTCTTTGTCATTCGCCCATCGCATGGAAA
>JAYUAP010000059.1:0-1819 GCA_043741255.1 Candidatus Saccharimonadota bacterium
ATTACAAGCACGCCAAAGGCGCGATGACGCACGTAAACTAGTTGCTGATGGTGTTGACCCTGCGCAACATAGAAAAGACGTTAAAACCGCACAATTCGTCGCTCAAACCAATTCTTTTGAATTAATCGCCCGCGAATGGCATTTCTATTGGCAAAAAGATAAACACAGTAGATATGCCGAGTCTGTACTCAGCAGACTCGAAGCTGACGTTTTCCCCGTGATAGGCAATCGAGCGATCAGCCAAATACAGGCACCTGAGATCATAGATTTAATTAAAGTCATTTGCGAACGCGGCTCACTAGACATTGCTAAACGTACACTCAATAAAATTGGGCAAGTATTTCGATATGCCATTACACATAAAAATAAATACGTTACCCGTAATCCAGCAGCAGACATTAAACCAAGTGAAGTCATTCCAACACGCAAGCAAATCCATTATCCGCGCGTGAGTTTATCCAACCTTCCGCAACTTTTAAATGATATCAACGACTACTCCGGCTCTCCGCTTACGCGCCTTGCCATGCTGTTAATGTCGCATATATTTTTACGCACCAATGAGTTGATCGGTGGCCAGTGGATTGAAATTGATTTCGAGAATAAACGATGGGATGTTCCAGCTTCTAGAATGAAAATGAAATTGCCACATATCGTGCCTCTCTCTAGTCAAGTTATAAGCATTCTCACAAGAATTAAAAAAATAACTGGCGATACAGAGTTAATATTTCCAGGCGTCAAGGGTGAAGGCAAAACGATGAGCAACAATACTATTCTTAAAGCGCTGGAACGAATGAAATATAAGGGTGAAATGACGGGGCACGGCTTTCGAGGGGTTGCAAGTACCTGGTTCCACGAGGTTGACTATAACGAGCTACATATTGAAATGCAGCTCGCGCACGCCGAAAGAAATAAGGTGAAGGCGGCATACAATCACGCTAAGTATCTATCGCAGCGCACAAAAATGATGCAAGACTATTCCAATTACCTAGAGTCCTTGATTAAGTAACCAGGCACTCGGCTGGGTTCATTAAGCGCCCTTCTCTCGCCTAATGCTATCAATGGCTTTCGCGGCATAAAGCCGTTCGCAAGCTCACTATTTATTCCACGAACCATTGACAGCGGCTCCTTGCGGGCGCATTGGGTATTTAAGCCGAATGCGTTTTTATCATCATTTCATGATGTAAATTTAACCAGGAGCTGGCGATGAACAAGATTTTAACAGGGGTAACTTTTGCTTATGAAGTCTACTCAAAAATTGAGCCGCTTTTTTCAGCGGCTCAGTATTTACACAGCTGGCTTACTTAATGCGCTTGTATTCTGCGCTTCCAAATGAACTGACAGAAACCAGTGTGTCGGTCGCTTTAACGTAGCTGAAAGTGACTGAGACAAGGCCATTCGAAGCTTTAAGCGAATCCCCATCTCTCTGCATGGGGATTTTGTTTACTTCCGGCTTACCACTAAACCAGTTATTACTTTTTTGCTTAAGCACAAAATCATTACCATTAGCTTCTAATTCAAACACGTCTTTCTGGTTGACGTTCTGCCATTTGCCTTGATACTCAGCAGCATTCGAGCAAGCTGCCATCATAAAAAAACACATTACCATTACTGACTTAATTACTGTTGACATAATATTTCCTTTTTAGGTTAAGTTAATTCGCGCTTCAGTTTGACGATGATGTAACGCGGTGTTTCGCGTTCATCACTCGGCATAACTGCCAACCGCTGTAAATCCATTTATTTGTCAAGGGCTTGGCCGCTTGCGGCTGATTCGTCGTGGAATAAATCTTCATCTTGTATTTTGATGAAGGTTTTATGC
>JAYUAP010000060.1:0-4461 GCA_043741255.1 Candidatus Saccharimonadota bacterium
GTCTTAAACGTCACAAAAACAGATAAATTAAACTTCGTCTAGTACGGCAAACTTGCCAAGTAAAACGTTTATTTCGTCAGAATTACCCATAAGGTCAGTGAATTCTAAAATTTCTGCCCTTCGCCGTAATGCTAGCTCAGTTAAAACTATGCCATGAACTATAGAATTACTTCGTTCGACATCTAAAGTTGTCTCATTTACATCGGACATTAACAACGCCCATTTTTTTGGATTTTCTTGGTAAAGTCGTAAAAACATTTCTCTGTTTAGGGATGGGTCATCTACAACGGCACGCTGAATAGCAACAATATCTTCTACAAGAACTTCGGGCTTAATTATATTACCGTTATGCATTAATGTCCTCCCCTACGCTACATATAGCGTAGCATGAGTTTAGATTAACACAATTTGGTCGACTATAAAATATATTTTTTGTACTTCTTGAAAAAATACAACAACCGGCGTATAGTAAAAGCTTATCTAAAAATTAATTTGCAGAAAAGACAATGGAAAGAGATCGTATGACAAATTATGGTTCTTTTGGTAACCGAATTGACGAGTTGCCTACTTCGCCGACAACCGGTATTGATTACTTGGGGATAGTTCAGGAATTAAGCGAGGAAAATAAAATGATTGAAGAAATTACAGCAAAATCAGAGCAAACAGGTCAAATTGTCGATGCAGGTCAGCTAAAAGAGGTTGCTCCAAATGCAAACTTTAGCGGAAACATTTCACTTACCTCCAGAATAGAATCAGCCGAAGTTAGTCAGGAAGATTTGTCGGTAGCAAAAAGTATATTAGCTAAATCATTTGTAGAGATTGGTAAAAACGCACCGGATAGATGTGGTGACGGACGTGGTGAAATAAACACCGAGAAAATGTCAGATATCGAACTATTACAACGTCCAGTTGGGCCACAGGCAATGGGCGCATCACAAAGCTATGCGCTTGCAAGGCGAATGGTTGACGGAAATGAAGAATCCGCAACACTTGAAAACGATCTACTATCTATGCGTTCAACTATTTTAGCCACTGGGTCCGAACTTGGGCTACACACCGACAATCATGAACATGAACACGGTAAAATAGGCTGCGGAGCAATGAATGGGGTAGAAGCCGGAATTTTAATTTATGGTACGGATGATGATAGTGGCGCGGTAGAATTAGCAACTGCCATTGTCGGAAGTGACTACGATAAAGATGCGCACGAATCTCATAAAAACGTAGCTGTAAATCTACCTAAAACCTATGTACGTGATAATCAGGAATTGCTGGATAGCCTAGAAAAGGTTGTTGGAATGGGCGCTAAACAAGTTTACGTCGACAACCATTTGGAAGGTTTAGTTTCACTTAACCAGGTTGCTGGCACAGTTTTTGCTCGAGAATACTACAACCGACAATGTCAAAAACAACTAGGAAAAACTATCCAAGTGTTTAATGTTGATGTCTGGCGCTTTAGTGTCATAGCAGAAGAGCTATACCCTTCTGATACAGCTAAGCAAAAGGCTTATATTACCGCCTGCGCGGACTGGAATGCGCGACCAGCTATTATGTTGAGTGATGGCTCACAACAAGTTGTAGTGCGGACTCCAAAAAACTAAGAATTTAGTAAATCTTCCTCGAACAGTAGTATCCCGGCGTAAGTTTCGGGATACTTTTTTATGTCGGGGAGGTCAAGATTAATAATTTTTTTGAATACAACTTTGGTTAACTTGGTTAAACGCTCGGTTTCCTCGGTGCTTGGTTCATATTTACGGCTAAAATCTTTTTGGTTGTTGGCTTCCAGATAAATCATTTGGCCAACAATGTTCTTATTTTTAGTCTCAAATCTTGGGCTACTACGCAGTAATATTGCATAAAAAATCAGCTGAGTACGTTGTTTCCAGGCTTTAATCGCCTTATTTTCGTCCTTGGTGGTAAAACTTGTCAGTGGCTTCCCTGTTTTGTAGTCGGAAACCATAAGTTCATTGTCATTTTGGTCTATTCTATCTAATTTACCACTGACCCTTGCCTCGTCTAGAAACACATCAGTAATATTTTGCTCTGGCGCACTTCCTTTTCCCAGAATCAAAAAATTATCGTTAAACAAATGCTCTAAGCTTTCTTTGCCATGTTTTCTATATCGATGTTCCTCGGCACCTGGCAAATGTTCAGACTCCAGAGCTTTTTCATAAGACGCAGTAACTTTAGGTAGTGAAAAACTGTCTGTATTTACTAATTTTTGGGCAGTTTCTAGTGCGCTGTGCATTGCGCTACCGTAAGCTAGGCTAGATTTTTTAACTTCAGGCAAGCGTAGTAAATTACGCTCCAAAAATTTGGCCGGTCCCCCACTTGTCACGTCTAAAAAGTTTAAAAGATGCGTGACGCTCAGACTATAGTTCTGCATTCGAGCCTTGAGCAATAATTTTTCATCACTAATTTCTAGACGTGGCCAAGTTATTGAGGTTTCCAGAATTTCTACTGGACTGGCCTTAGATTTTGTTTTTTCACCCACTAGAACAGACGAAATTAATGGCGATGAAAGTGTTTCTCTCCCTGACTCATCGAATAAATAGCTAGAGATTACTAAATTAATTCTGGCCCGGGTGATAGCTACGAACATTAGGCGGACGTAGTCGTCCATGTCGTCTCCACTAGGTTGCAAAGGTAAATTTGCAGGCGGTTTACGCCCACCGACTCGTGGTTGCCAATTATTTTCTACAGTGTCAATAATATAAACATCATCGAACTCTAGGCCCTTAGCTTTATGAACGCTAAGTAATGAAACAGCGTTTTCGCCGTTCACGAATGGCGATTCATCATTAATAACCGCACCACTATTTTGTTCTAGAGTTATAAAGTTTGTAAAATCCTCTAGCGTTGCTGGCTTATTGTTACTGTATTCTGCCACTAGTCCGCGGAGAGTTCTAATAGCAGATAAACCATGTAAATACTCGGCGGGGTCGGTTTTTTTGTTTTCTACGTAATATTTATAAAGCGGGCTTTTACCAGCTTCTAGCTCGCGGAGGCCGATTATATATTCAAAAGCTACACTGAGATTTTCGCTAGGAGTTATTTTCGCTAGTTCCAGCAAAAATTCTCCGTGTTTTTGGAGGTCAGGGTCTTTAGCGTCCAGCAAACTCTGTAGCCAATCGGCTGAGGAATAATTACTGAGTGCCAAATTCCAAAGTTCTTTAGGGCTAACATCCCACATTGGATGCTTTAGCGTCTTTGATAAAGCACTGTTCAGTGTCTCAATATCGCCGTTGTTTATTGCCTTGCAGACCTCTGACAGTAACTGAACTTGTTGAATAATTGGGTGGTCTAGAATATTACGCTGTTGCTCATAATTTAGGGGTATTTTGTGGGCAATTAACAGGCTGGCAATTCGCATTAGGCTACTATGTCCACGGGCAATCACTGCCTGCGTTTTGTCGGCCGAGTAATTTTGGGCAATTTTTAGGGCAATATCATGGAGTTGTTCATCCTGAGTATCGTAAACTAAGTTTTGGATTTTACTACTAAGAAGTTTTACTTGTGACGTTAGTTTTTTATCAAGTGTTTTATCCCGTAGAACTAACCTGTCGTTAGCTTGGTTGATGACTTTTTCAGATAAATCCAAGATAGCTTGCGATGAGCGGTAATTATCTTTTAGTACAACTATTTTCGCGCTGGGATAACTACGTCGGAAATGCAACATATTACTAAGTTCTGCGCCGTTGAATTTAAAGATAGACTGGTCGTCGTCACCCACCGCCATAATATTGGGCTTATCTTCTGCACTAAAGTGGTCAGCTACAAAGTGCGCCAAACGTAGTTGAGCAGAATTTGTGTCCTGAAATTCGTCAATCATTACATATAAAAATTGTTCCTGGACACTAGCCAGTAAATCAGGGTTATTCTCTAACTGAGTCAAGACTTCTACCAACATATCAGAGTAATCATAATAGGCTCGTGAATGTAGTTCTTTTCGGTATTTGGCGTAAACATCGGCTAGGTGTAGCCACCACTCATTTCTGCGTCGCTCGGTAAACATCCCTTTTTCGCCATTTATTGTTTGGACCCATTTTTTCTTCCAGTCCCCCGTGTTTTTGGTTTTACCGGTATCAATGTCCAGATTTATGACTTGGTCCAAACTTTCTTTTATAGTAGTTGATAGTGAAACAAGTGGGTTTAAATATTCATCGATTTTTTGGTCTGGTAAATCGTATATTTGCTTTTTAAAATCATCAAGTTTTTTATAAGAAAGTCTCTCGCTCAATATGTCTGCCAAATCTTTCTCGATAATATCTATATAGGCCAGGTTTGCTTTAATTATGGCTTCTAATTTTTCTGGCGTCAGTCCGGCTTCTTTTGTGAGCTTTAATCCTTGCAATACATCGCTAACAGATGTGAACTTTCCGTAAAACTTCAAGGCTAAAGGATTGCTGAGTGGTAAAGCTGACAAAATATTTTGAATAATTTCTTGTTGTACTGCATCGG
>JAYUAP010000061.1:0-1795 GCA_043741255.1 Candidatus Saccharimonadota bacterium
TGTGCCCTCATAAACTGCGATTAAATCCCACTTTGAAGAAGGGTCGCTTTTAGTATGCTTTATGGTTAATAAACCTGGTTTTATGGCACCTGCAAGCGGTGCATGGCCAGCATTTATGGCAATTTCGCCGGCCGTAGTTGGGACATCAACTTCAAAGATTTCTTTATCTAGAAAAACTCCGGATAATGTAATAATCTGAAGTTGCATTAACCGATAATCTCCATCTGTCCTACAATCATTTGGCCTATTTGTTTTTCTGAGGCTTCATATGGTTTAACTTCACCAACCACCTTTGGGCGTGATTGACCGTCGGACTGCCACTCAATATTGAAATAATCAATATGGAATGAGCTACCGTCTTTAGAGCCTTTTTGAATACCAACTCTCCTGGGTGGCAGTTGTAGTTGAGATATTTCTGGTTCGACTAAAAATTCTGCTGACATTATTTTACGTCCTTTATGGAGCCCTTCATATAAAATGCTGATTCAGGTTTGTCGTCGTGTTTGCCGTCCAAAATTTCGGCAAAACCAGCGATTGTATCTTTTAGTGAGCAATAGACTCCTGTGTTACCTGTAAACTGCTCGGCAACGGAGAAGGGTTGCGTCAAAAAACGCTGTATACGACGGGCACGAGCCACTGTTTGCTTGTCTTCTTCTGAAAGCTCTTCCATACCAAGGATGGCGATGATGTCCTGCAGGTCCTTGTACCTTTGTAAAATTCGTTGGATTTCACGGGCTACTCGATAGTGTTCTTCGCCTACGACTTCTGGGTCCATAAGTGTTGAACTACTGTCTAGTGGGTCAACCGCAGGGTAAAGACCAAGCTCCGTTAAGGCACGGTTAAGAACAATTGTACTGTCTAAGTGGGCAAAAGTTGTAGCTGGCGCTGGGTCCGTAAGGTCGTCAGCTGGCACATATACGGCCTGTACAGAAGTTACTGAGCCAGTTTTAGTGCTAGTAATACGCTCTTGAAGGGCACCCATTTCTTGTGCCAAGTTCGGCTGGTAACCAACAGCAGATGGCAAACGGCCAAGCAGAGCTGATACTTCTGAACCAGCCTGAGTAAAGCGGAAGATGTTGTCAATAAAAAGTAGGACGTCTTTGCCTTCATCCCGGAAGCCCTCGGCAATAGTAAGTCCGCTTAGTGCTACACGTAGACGAGCCCCAGGCGGTTCGTTCATCTGGCCAAAAACTAGGGAAGTTTTGTCTATCACGCCCGATTCTTTCATTTCTTCGTATAGGTCGTTGCCTTCACGCGTTCGCTCACCAACACCAGCAAAAACCGATGTTCCACCGTGTTCTTTGGCAATGTTGTTGATAAGTTCCTGGATTAGAACCGTTTTACCTACTCCAGCACCACCGAACAAACCAACTTTTCCACCTTTGGCCATTGGGGCGATTAGGTCGATTACTTTGATACCGGTTTCCAAAATCTCTATGTGACCAGACTGTTCTTCTAGAGTTGGTGGCTCACGGTGAATTGGAGCCCGAGCGCCTTTAAGTTCTGGTTTGTCATCTATGGCATGGCCTGTGACGTTAAACATACGTCCCAAAGTGTCTTTACCAATCGGCACGCTAATTGGCGCACCAGTTGCAGTAACGTCTGCGCCACGCTTGAGGCCGTCTGTACTACCTAGTGCAATCGCACGAATACTGGATTCGCTAAGGTGCTGAGCAACTTCAAAATACAGTGTTTTACCCTTGTTCACAATCTCCAGTGCATCATAAATAGCTGGCAAATTACCTGGACTAAACTCTACGTCTACAACCACACCAACAATTTGGCTAATCTTTCC
>JAYUAP010000062.1:0-1793 GCA_043741255.1 Candidatus Saccharimonadota bacterium
GTAGATTACTAATCTATCATCTGTTGACCTCATTCTAAAAGTTTCCTCCGAAATCGCTTTTTCGACTCTTAGAGATGAGCAACATACCTAGGACTCCTCCTCACGAAAACCGGTCGAACATGTCTGCAGAGCATGACGACCAAGATATTGAGCTCGTAGAGCACCAACAATTGAATCGTGGAGCCGGGCTCCAAACATATGAGTCGAATGTTCCACTAAACATCGACCAAGAAGAACGCATGGGGAGACAGCTATTCTCCACGGTCATGGTTCTTTCTAATCAAATGTCGTTACTGGTCAGCGACATGGCTGTCATGAGAGAAACCATGCAGCAACAGCAACAACTTATGTTGGATAGCACCATCCATCTAGGAAACCAGACAGTGCCATTGATATTCGGGAATGCAACCCCGATCAACCGGCAAGCAAATATTAGGCCAACGATGTTCTCGCCATCGTCACCTACAACAACTATTGGAGGAGCACCTCCAGTTGTGCCGACGCCAACCATCCCTTCGACGAGCGTGGAGGATAGAGTGGCGATCGCTAAATATGCCAAGACGACGCAGATCAGCACCGACTTGGTAACAAAGCATTCTTTATCAGCAGCAGATAAGAATTGCGACAACTTGGTTCATTTGGATGAAGCGCTCAAAGCTTCTGATGTGCTCACACTGGCTAATGGATCACGACCATTGCCAATGCCAACTCCATTGAATCCAAACGGATATTCTCCTACAATCGTGACACCAGCGACTTTCGACGGGAAGCCAACGTATGTTGTCACCGATGAGGACGACATTTTCCGATATAATGCGGAAAATAAGGTATGCATGCTACTTATTCAACGCATACTGAATAAGGATATGCTGCATCACCTTCAGCCGTCAATAGATGCAAACAACGCATCGCACACATATCTCAAGATTTTGGATTTCTTCAAGGGCCATAAGCACCATCACATTGAAGATGCAAGGGTTGCCCTGAATAATTTCCGATTTGCTACAGATGTGGAGAAGGACATATTCACTTTAAAGGATCTCATCTCCAATCTGGAGAAAGCTCAAGGATCACTGCTTGTGGACTCTAACAAGTTTGGTGTCCTGCGTGAGAGTATGACAGTGGAGAAAGGGGTGAAAATTAATATGGCTTTTGATCACGCGTGCCTCACTAATCAATCTTTCAATGAGACATTAGACTCAATATTAAAAGTTTGGAATAACATCCCTTCAGATATTGTTAGTAATAGAATGGCAGCAGTGACAACTGATGGTGAAGAGAAAATTTGTTTTAGATTTAACCAAGGACTATGTAAAAATAAGAACTGTAAATATGTTCATAAAATAATGAGTGAGCAACAAAAGAAAGATACAGGATATGATAAGGATAGAAAAGATTCTAATAAGAAGACTAAACTTAATAATAAAAATAAATTACAGAATAGCATGAAAAATAATAATAGCTCTGGTACTAATGGTATGCATAATCCAAGTAGCGTGACTGCAATTCCATTAACAAGAGAACATTACATGGTTATTGGCAATCCCAGAGGTAAGATTTCAGATACAAATCCAAATGGTTTATCAAAACAACAAATGCATACAATGAAATCTCTATTAATTTATGAAAGTAATAAAAATAATATTAATGGTAATAATAATAATAATAGTAATAATAATAATATTAGTAATAATAATAATAATAATATGCAAGGACATTTTGAATCCTGGGAGAACCGTAACAATAATAATTTTAGTCAACTTAATACAAATATTGCCAGTTTTACTATGGCA
>JAYUAP010000063.1:0-1792 GCA_043741255.1 Candidatus Saccharimonadota bacterium
GCCTTGATGCCAAGTTTTCCTGCTAGTCGAGATTTATGCACCGTGGGTGGTATGGTGGCTAATAACTCAGGTGGCGAAAAATCTTTGCAATATGGTAAAACCGAAAATTTCGTAACATCCCTAAGCGTTGTTTTTTCTGACGGCAACGAATACGAAGTAAAGCCACTTAGCAAAGAAGAACTACGCAAAAAAATGGCTCAAAACGATTTTGAGGGCAATGTCTACCGTGAAGTTTTTAAACTTGTTGATGAAAATTACGAAGCTATTAAATCAGCCAAACCAAAAGTATCTAAAGATTCAACTGGCTACCATATTTGGAATGTTTGGGATAGAACCTCCGGAGTGTTTGACTTAACACAAGTAATAATTGGCTCACAAGGAACTCTCGGGATAGTCACCAACATTAACTTTAGACTTGTACCAGCGCCTAAGCATGCTGGGACTCTAGTAATTTTTATGCGAAAAACTAAACATCTTGGCGATGTTATCAATGACACACTAAAGCACAAACCGGCTACTTTTGAAGGTTTTGATAACTATACTTTGATACTTAGCTTTAAATTGTTTTTCTTTTTTCACAAAAAACTCGGTTGGCTTGGGATGGCTAAACTTGGTATCCAGTTAATCCCCGATGCTTTGTTGCTATTAAGAGGCATACCAAAGATGGTTTTGCTGGCAGAATTTAACGGCGAAACACCAGAAGAAGTTGCTATAAAAGTTCATAATTTAAGACTTTCTTTAAAAAAATATAAACAAGACATGCTCTTTGAGGAAGATGAAACCGAGGCTAAAGCCCGCAAATTCTGGATTATGCGCAGGGAGAGTTTTAATTTACTAAGGCAAAAAGTAAAAGACAAGCACACTGCCCCTTTTATAGATGACTTAGTAGTACCTCCCCATAATTTACCGAGTTTTTTGCCGGAACTACGGGTAATTCTTAATAAGTATAAATTTGTGGCAACTATTGCTGGACATTATGGAGACGGAAACTTTCATGTAATACCACTTATGAAAATAGAAGACCTACTAGAAAGAATTAAAATCGAACCGGCCATGAAAGAAGTGAACCAGCTAGTAATGAAATATGGTGGTTCACTGAGCGGTGAACATAACGACGGTATGTCCAGGGGTCCATGGCTTTACCAAATGTATCCCGAAGAAGTACTAGGTTATTTCCGGCAAATCAAGAATATTTTTGATAAAGACAAAATCTTTAATCCTCATAAAAAGATTGACGCTGATTGGGATTACAGTATGGCCCACATCCGCCAAAACTTCTAGGTCCCTATTTGGCACATTTTATTGTTTAATCTATGGTTTTAAGCTACTCTCATTAGAGTGGAAATTGAAAGTTATATAGAACCGTTATATATGAACGGCCTGCACGGTCGTATGTTAAGATTGCCGAGCCAAAGTCCAAAGTACACAAAAGAAATATTATTAATTTATGGCCATCATTCTAGTATTGAGCGAATGAAAGGCTTTGTTGAAATTCTATCCAGATACGGCAATGTAACAGTACCTGATACCCCAGGATTTGGTGGCATGGAGTCATTTTATAAAATTGGCGACAAACCAACTATTGAAAATTACGCAGATTATTTAGCAGCTTTTGTAAAATTACGCTATAAAAGGAAAAAGTTTGTAATTATTGGCATGTCTTTTTCTGTTCCTATCTATGTAAAAATGTTACAAAAATATCCTGAATTAACAAAAAAAGTCGAGGTATGTATAAGCCTAGTTGGTTTTGTTCATAAAGAAGACTTTAGTATTCCTAAAAGGTACTTTATCC
>JAYUAP010000064.1:0-4429 GCA_043741255.1 Candidatus Saccharimonadota bacterium
TTGGAGGCAAGACCGGTACAGCAGAAATTACTAAGCCTGGTGGTGGATATTACAATGATAGATACAATGGAACATTTGTCGGCTACATCGGTGGCGACAAGCCAGAATATGCTATTATGGTAGTTGTAAATGAACCAAAAGTAGACGGTTATGCTGGTCGGGCTGCCGCCGCTCCGCTTTTTGGAAAAACAATCGACATGCTAATCGGAAACTATGCAGTTAACAGAGTAACCCAATGAAAAACAAAAATAGGATAAAATAACATGATGGACACTTTTACCATAACATTTAACTTTACTCAGCTTGTGGAAGTAATCCTGATGGCTTTTATGGGGTTTGCGCTTAGCACCCTAATCACACCCCTGTATACCAAGCTGGCTTATGATAATAAATGGTGGAAAAAACCCCGTGAAACGGCTGTAACCGGCGAGCGTTCAAAAGTATTTTTGAAATTACATGCTGCCAAGCACCGACGAAATATACCAACTATGGCTGGCATAATTTTTATCGTCAGCGTAGTTCTGATAACTGGTTTTTTTAATCTCAGCAGAGAAGAAACTTGGCTACCGCTAGCCGCTTTTTTGGGCGCCGGTCTAATCGGCCTGATAGATGACATTATCAATATTAAAGGCACTGGGGCGGGCGTTGCTGGTTTGCCTTCAAAGCTAAAATTTTGGCTAATAACACTTGTAGCTGTAATTGGTGGATGGTTCTTTTATGCTAAACTGGACGTTTCTAGTATCAATGTGCCTTTTGTTGGTGATTGGAATATTGGCTGGTTGATTATCCCATTATTCGTTCTAGCCGTTGTAGGGGCTGCCAACGCTGTTAATATCACCGATGGACTTGATGGACTGGCTGGTGGATTGGTTGCCATAGCCTTCGCAAATTATGCACTGATAGCTTTTTTACAAGAACGATTTGGTGTCGCTGGGTTTTGTATGACAATCGTAGGTGTTTTACTCGGTTATACGTGGTTTAATATTCATCCGGCACGGTTTTTTATGGGCGACGTTGGGTCTTTTTGTCTGGGAACGGCTCTGGGAGTGGTGGCGATGATTACGGACACTGTATTAATTTTGCCAATTATTGCGGCTGTTCCAGTAGTTGAGGCTGGTTCTAGCTTGATTCAAATTTTATCCAAGAAACTACGTGGTGGCAAAAAAATATTTAAAATTGCACCAATACATCATCATTTTGAAGCATCGGGCTGGCCAGAGACCAAAGTTACGATGCGGTTTTGGGTATTGGGGCAGGTGTGTGGCTTTGTGGGAATAGTAATATTCTTGCTGGGTAGCTACCATGTTTAATAAAACCAGAAAAAATAGTTACTCTTCATCGCGAAATCGTTCAGCCTCTGGACTGGCCTCCGATAATTTGTCACGCAGGCACAGGCCAGATTACATACTAATTATCATCGCTACACTGCTAATCGTGATTGGTCTGGTAGTGGTATATGCGATTAGTCCGGGTCTGGCTGCCAGTAAAAATGTTGATACCAACTATTTTGTTACAAAGCAGACTTTGTCAGTAATATTGGGTTTTTTGTCTTTTGCAATTTTTAGTTATTTCTCTATACGTAATTTGCGTCATAGTAAAAATATTTTGATAGGTCTGTGTGTAATAGGAGCTATTGTGGTCCAGTTTTTTGGCGAACAAGTAAACGGTGCTTACCGGTGGATACAGATTGGCGGCCTTTCGTTTCAGATTGCCGAACTGATAAAATTTACGATTATTGTATGGGGTGCGAGTTTCCTAGTAGAACGGCTTAGAAAAGGTGAAATGGATGATTTTAAAAAGACTCTAAAACCGCTAATTATACTGTTACTACTTGTAGGAATTGTCGTAGCTAAAATGGAAAGTGACCTAGGTTCTACTGGTGTAATGGTGGCAATTATTGCCATTATGGCGTTTACAGCTGGGCTACCACTCAAGCGGATTGGGTTAATTACCGGGATAGTGATGATAGGAACAGTTCTCACTGTAGCTACTTCATCATATCGGCGCGAGAGAGTTGCCACGTTCCTAAATCCCACTAGCGACTGCCAAGACACTGGTTATCAAGCCTGCCAAGCGCTTATAGCCGTTGGAAGTGGTGGTGTGGTTGGAAAAGGTCTAGGAAACAGTGTGCAGGCTTATGGATACCTCCCAGAACCTCAAAATGACTCAATATTCGCGATTTTGGCTGAGAAATTCGGCTTTTTAGGAGTCAGTGTGGTAATAGCACTTTATTTGGCGCTATTTTCTAGGCTCCGACGGATTATTGAACGTACTATAGACCCATTTTCGCGGTTATTGGTTGTCGGTGTGCTGGCTTGGCTCAGCACTCAAACTATGATAAATATTGGTGCCATGATAGGAGTTTTCCCGCTAAAGGGGATAACTTTACCGTTTATTAGTTATGGTGGTACCAGTATTTTGTTTGTGATGGCGGCCCTGGGCGTTGTTTCACAGATTTCTAGGTATACTACGTTTGAGCCAATCAGAAACTCTAGCAGTAATAAGGGGATAAAACATGACAATCGTTCTGTGCGGGAGCGGGTCGGGCGGCCACATTACGCCACTTTTGGCCGTCGCTAAAGAGATTCGTATTCTTAACCCCTATGCCAGATTAATTTATCTGGGAGAAATAGGCGGGAAGTTTAACTCCATTGCCGAGGATAGTGGTGTTTTTGACGAAACACACTATATTTTATCTGGTAAATTCCGCAGATATCACAACGAATCATTAATTAGACGAATACTAGATATCAAAACGTTCGTTTTAAATACGATAGACTCGCTCAAAATAAGTATCGGGATAGGGCAGGGGATATTACTACTGCGCCGACTAAAGGCGGATAGTGTTCTGTTAAAAGGTGGTTCAGTTTGTATTCCGGCGGGCATCGGTGCTCGGTTTGCAAAGGTGCCAACCATAACTCATGACTCTGACGCTTTACCGGGCGTTTCTAACCGTATAGGCGGTAAGCACTCCAAATATCACACCACTGCCATGCCAGCCGAGCATTATTCATACCCAGAGGGTAAAATAATCCACGTTGGTTTGCCTGTAAGCGATTTATTTCGGTCGTATTCTGAACCAGAAATAGATAATGTTAAAGAAGATTTTGGAATACCAAGGTTTTCAGAAGTTCTATTAATTACCGGTGGCAGTAACGGTGCCAGGCGTCTAAATAACTGGTGCGCGCAGGTAATTCCTGGACTTCTTGAAGCCCGCGAAAACCTCTACATTTTATTTGTTACAGGCAAAAACAATATAGTTGACGTGGCTGGTGACCAGAATCAACTAAGTCGACTCAAAATGATAGAATTTTGTACACGGATGCATGATTTATCGGCCATCGCTGATGTAGTTATAACCCGTGCTGGTGCTACAACAATTGCCGAATTTGCCCAGGCCAGTAAGGCTCTAATTTTGGTGCCAAATCCTGATTTGACCGGTGGTCATCAGCTCAAAAACGCCAAAGTTTACCAAGACCAAGAGAGCGTAGTCGTTTTAGATGAAAAAGATATTTCAGGTAATCCAGCAATAATAAAAGACACAATTATTAGTTTACTGAGTGATAGCCAACTGAGAGCTAAATTAGGCTCAAATCTCCGCGGTACCATTACGCAGGAGCCAGCTGCCAAAAAAATTGCTGAGTTGCTTTTGGAGGGCAGGGAATAGCGTGGTAAGAAGGCGAAAAAAAGCAAACTTACCTAGGTCTCCAAGGGTAGTGTATAAAAAACAACAATCATATCATTACAGTTCACGTAGATCCGTTAGTGATAGGGTATTTAACCGCCAAGAGATTACGCATGGCGACCAAAAACAGGGTTCAAATAAACCTAACTTTATAACACACTTGCCTACATATATATCAATATTATTAATACTTCTGGGCACGTATTATCTTCTAACGTTATCAACAAAGCCTGATATAAGCGTCTTTAACAATAATGCTAAGACTCAACTAATCAGCAAGGATTTACTGGCTAAGAGAGCCGAAGCCGAGCTTAAAAAAAGCTTCATTAACCGCATAAAGCCAACGTTTAATGAACAAAAGCTAGAGTTAGAACTGTTAAAATTATCGCCAGAAATCACAAAAATAACCATAAAAACCAGTGTTCTGAAACACCGTCTCCAAATAATGGCTGAATTTTCAGAACCGGCATTAGTTCTCAGTACCGGCAGTAATCTTTATGTTATTGGGTCTGACGGCAAAGTGTTGGCTGACATCACTCATAGTAAAGAGGGCTTTAACATCTCTTCATTGCCTCTTGTCCAAGACCAGACAAATATAGATATCAAAGTCGGCAAAATTGCACTGACGTCGTCCCAGGTGGATTATATACAGCAAATACGCTTCCAAACCGACCAAAAACAGCTAAATGTCAGTTCTATGATTATTCAGGCTGGCGGGTCACAATTAGATGTAAAATACGTCGG
>JAYUAP010000065.1:0-1765 GCA_043741255.1 Candidatus Saccharimonadota bacterium
AAGGAACCGTTCGTCGGAATCAATGTAACTAGTGATAATCAAGGTAACTACTATCTCGATCAGAAGAAGTCAATCGAAGGTGTAGTAAAGGCCGCTAAGGTCAGTGGATGTAAGGTACAGAAACTGCCCTATCCGTTAGAAGGACCGTCGCTATCTAAAGCTGACAACGCCAAAGATGAAGCTGAAGCCAAGGAAGTGGCCAAGGTTCCATACAGAGCGTTGATTGGTATGCTCAGTTACATCATGGGGCACACCAAGCCGGATATAGCGTATGCCTTGAACGTACTGTCGCGCTATTGTAACAACCCAGGAAGACGTCACGTCGAGTTCCTGTTATGTTTGGTTAAGTATTGCGAGTATAGTAAAGACGACCGTCTTAAGTTTCACGCACATCCTGGACCATACGATGCTGATACAATGCGTGGACTAACCCAAGCACGATTCCAGTGTGATGCTGACCTCGCGGGGAACCTGGATAACTTGCATTCTACAAGTGCACACATCGGGTACATCGGTCATCACAGCGTCGTGAGCTTTACAAGCAAGACTCAGGGGAGCTTGTCCACGTCGACAGCTGAGTCAGAAATCAAAGCAGTGAACCAATGCTTAAAGGAGGAAGCTCTTGCAATGAGAGGTATGTTAAACCTTATGGGATTCCCCCAGGACGCTACAATCATTGAAGAGGATAACCAAGCTTGTGTGTATGCATCTGAGATACCACACCTCACACGTGGAATGAGACATCTCGACCTTGCTGAAATGTTGATCAAAGAGAAAGTTGAATCTAAAGAGATTAAATTACTTAAGGTTGCTTCTGCAGATAACACTTCAGACTTAGGAACAAAAAGATTAGCATTACCCCTGTTTAATAAATTAACTTCTCGCATCATTGATAAATCACTTAGAGTAAATTTATAAAATAAAATTAAATTAAAATAATCCCACATAACATTAATTAAATTACAATCAAAAATTATTATGTATATGTATACAGTTACGTTTAACTGTACTACCGCACGTATGTTTTACATTATAATATTCCGCATTACCGTACACCTGTTACGTATGTTTTACATTACTGGTACGCATTACTGTACTATAATAACGTATGTTTTTGAATTAAATTATTTGTGTATGTTATAAGACTTAATGTAGTTTAGCAATACTCATCACTGTAGATAATCTCCACTAAGGGGAGTGTCAGTATAGCATAAGTCTATCTGATACATGAGTGTATGTAGTATACGAATATCTAAGTTAGTATAGTTGATACGCAGTACACAAGAGTACATTGGTATAGGAACGTACACCCGTACGGACCTTGGACCTGTTATTGAGAATGTATCCGTTGATGTGTGTATGGTTTTCTAGTAATAGAAAACATGCCACCCAACGTGCATCGCCAAATCGGCGAATACAGATAGATAGCACCGTTGGTGCAAACATGTTCACTTGCTGTAAAGTATAACTACAATTCTATAGTAACCTAGCTGCTTTGGTCGTTATCAAAGTACGAGCAACTTAAGCAAGTAAGTTGTTGCTGAGCGTTTACTCACATGGTAGCGGAAGTAGATTTCTAATCTATCTTTGTTGTATCTCAACCTAAAGTTTCCTCCGAAAACTTGTTTTCGACTTTAGGAATGAGCAACATGTCCAGAACCCCACCTCAAGCTCGAATTGACGAATCCAACCGATCATTGGATCAGATACGAGGCTATGGGGACGACAACGAGGTCTCATCACCAATCGAAAGATTGAATCGAGA
>JAYUAP010000066.1:0-4374 GCA_043741255.1 Candidatus Saccharimonadota bacterium
TATGACTCTTCTGGCAAGCTGGTACCTGATATGGCTGAGAGTTATCAAATAGACTCGACAGAAACCCAGTACAAAGTTTATCTAAAAAAAGATCTTAAATGGCAGGATGGTCAGCCGGTTACAGCCAGTGATGTAGTTTATACTTATAAGTTAATCCAAAACCCAGAGGCTAAGTCATTTTTAATATCTAGCTGGAGAGGTGTTACGGTAACTCAAGTTGATGATTACACTGTTTTGTTTGGACTATCGAATGCTTTAAGCGCATTCCCGCATTCATTAACCACCGGCATTATCCCAGAGCATATTATGGGTAAAACGTCTCCGGCACAGTTGCGTTCATCTAAATTTAATAATGAGCAACCGGTTGGCTCTGGTCCTTTTAAATTTTCCTCAGTTGACCTAGAAGTTAAAGACGGCTCCACAAATTCTAGAATTGTTCTAGAACCCAACAAAGAATATTATGGTGGCTCACCAAAGCTTGAAAGATTTGTCATTCGGACCTATAAGGACGAAAGCTCTTTAATAGATGCCTTTCGTGCCAAAGAAGTTGATAGTATGGTTGGTTTAAAGACCAGTCCAGATGACGTTGATGCTAAACAATCGAGTATTTACCGGATACCACTTAGCACCGAAGTAATGGTGTTTTTCAAAAACAACCAAGAAATACTAAAGGACCCAGTAGTTCGTAAAGCTTTGGTGCTGTCAATTGATAAGCAACAATCACTAAATGTCCTTAATTACCCCGTATTGTCGGTCAATGGTCCCTTGATATCTCAACAAATTGGCTATAACAAAACATACGCTCAAATTACCAATAAAAAAGAGGAAGCTAATCAAATATTGGAAACAGCTGGCTGGAAAAAAGACCCAAACACCGGTATAAGGGCTAAAGAAGGTAAGTCGTTGAAGTTTAAAATGTTTAGTGCTACTAATCCAGAGTTCACAAGTTTGAGCGCAAATTTACAGAAGCAATGGAGAGAGTTAGGTGCGGAAGTGGAAATAGTCTTGCAATCAGATGAAGACCTCCAGGCTAGCGTATCGACGCATAACTACGATTCATTAATGTACGGTATCTCTGTTGGTGGTGACCCAGATGTTTATGCCTACTGGCATGGTTCACAGGGCGATATCAGGTCAGAAACCAGGTTAAATCTGAGTGAATATAAATCAGCAGTTGCCGATAAAGCGCTAGAAGCAGGGCGAACTAGAACCGATGCCACCAACAGGGCTATAAAGTACCGAGCGTTTTTGGAAGCATGGCAAAACGACTACCCGGCGTTGGCTCTATATCAACAACAATTTTTGTTCATCACCTCTATTAATTTGTCCGGATTTAACAATGAATTTATGCACACATCACCAGATAGATATGCAGACGTAAATCAGTGGACTATTAGGAAGACTGCTCAAACTGTCAAAACTGCTGAATAATCAGTTGAAGTAATCGCACTTATGGTAAAATAGTACCAAAGCAACTATGATGAAAATAAGAGTGGAGTCTAACAGGGGATGAATAAGGTAGCTCATTATTTGCAAGAGCATTTGATAGGTGAAGTTATTGTTGGCGAAGATGCCCGGAATTATTTCTCTACAGACAGTAGTATATTCCAGGTAATGCCATCGATTATTGCCTATCCTAGAAATGAAAATGATGTCCGCAAGACAACTAGATTTACTTGGCAGTTAGCAGAACGTGGTCGTGTCATACCTATTACAGCCCGTGGGGGTGGGTCTGACCAAGCTGGCGCATCTTTAGGTAAAGGAATCATACTAGTATTTCCGGCACACATGAACAAAATTTTAGAACTAGACACTAAAGCAGGTACAGTTACCGTAGAGCCAGGTCTAAATTATGCAAAACTCCAGCAAACATTGCACACTCATGGCCGATTTTTGCCACCTTATCCTTCGTCACTAGAATACAGCACACTTGGTGGCGCTGTTGCCAATAACTCTGGTGGTCAAAAGAGCGTAAAATACGGAACTACCAATAATTACGTTGATAAAATGAGAGTTGTTTTAGCAAATGGTGAAGTGGTTGAAACTAAGCGTCTTTCAAAGCGTGAACTGGGCAAAAAAATGGGAATGGCCACCTTCGAGGGCGAGGTTTATCGTTCATTAGACGCATTGATTGAAGAGAACGACGATATTATCCGTAAGTTAAAGCTAGATTTGCCCAAAAACTCAGCTGGCTACAACGTTTCTGCTGTTAAGGGTAAAGATGGTTCGTTTGATTTAACACCGTTGTTTGTCGGGTCTCAGGGTACACTTGGTATAGTTACAGAAATTTCACTTAATACCGAGAGTTATAATCCATCCAGTACACTAGTAGTAGGATTTTGTAACGACTTAGAGGTGTTACAACAATTAGTAAATGAGATAAAGGCCTTGCCAAACTCACCAAGTGCAATAGAGGTGGTAGATGACAAACTACTTAACTATGTAAATCAGTTTAATCCAAACCAACTTCGCAATGTTGTGCAACATCCATTTCCAAGATTTGTATTATTTATTGAGTTTGACGACATATCCAATAAAACTCAGGCCAAGATGGCCAAAAAAGTTACCAAAATTTTTGATAAACGTCAACTAACTTTTAGGGTTGATACAGATGAAGGCGAGATTGAGCAACTTTGGAAATTACGCCAAAGCGTAGCTTCGGTTATTGCACATGGCAAAGATAAGGCTAAGGCGGTCCCAATAATTGATGATGCAATTGTGCCGGTAGGAAAAGTCGCTGAGTTTATCAAGCAAATCTACGCACTATTTGAAGGCTACAGGATGCCTGTTACGATGTGGGGTCATATTGGTGATGGTAATTTGCATGTACAGCCCTTATTAGACTTAGGACAGGTTGGGGATAGACAAAGAGTCTTTAGGATTCTTGATGATTATTATGGCTTAGTCGTAGAGTTTGGCGGAAGTACATCCGCACAATATAATGATGGTCGCTTGCGAGCACCATATTTACAGACGCTATATGGTCCGGAAGGTTATCAAGTCTTAAAAAAGATAAAAACTATTTTTGACCCATTCGGCACGCTTAATACCGGTGTAAAAATTGATGTCGGGCTAGAAGATATTAAACCGTTGGTTAGACACGATTTTTCACTTCAACACTTATACTCCCATATGCCACGGACCTAATTTAGCCAATAAATAAGTTATAATAGTATTTTATGCGGACGTGGTGGAACTGGTAGACACGCAGCCTTGAGGTGGCTGTGGGAGCAATCCTGTGGAGGTTCAAGTCCTCTCGTCCGCACCAAATTACGTTATAAATATATTGAAAATTTCAGGATGATGGGCATTAACTAAAGCTAGGTATAGGATAAAATCCAGCGTCAAGTGGATAGAAATTGTATAAAAAAGTGAATGCGTTTTGTAAAAAATGTAGCCTTGTGTCAGGGCAAAAACGAAGATAAGTATAATTCCCCATGATATAAAACCAAGTTCGTACAAAAACGAAGTCCAAAGTATCGATTGCGCTAAATTTGCCACAGAAGCTGAAAAATAGCTTCGCAAAATATTAAAAACAATGACCACAAAAAATAGTTCATCCCAAATGCCTAAACCATTTGTACCAATAAAAAGCTTTATTAGGTTGTTAGAATCCGACTGGGAAGGCCAATTAAGATATGCTCCAGTAGAGCTTAGATAAATAGGTAAAATTATGTAGGCTAAGCTAGCTGTAATACCGATGTATATCAGCTTGTGATTAACATTTTTGCGAAAAGACTGTAGGTAAAAATTAATGTTTTTTTGCTTGTAAATATATTTTGATATCAAATATGGTCCCGCCACTACAGCAGTAAGTGCTGTGCCAAAACCTAGAATGTGGCCATAACTAATGCTGGTACTAATTTCGCTCAAACCAAGCAAAGCAATACATAAATTTATTAGAAGTAAATCTTTGGCAAATTTTTTCGTAGTAAATACCAAGGAAACTAAACTAGCGAGTAAAATTATCCATCCAAGAGGTTCTTTTTGAAAGCCGATTAGAACAACACCGCTAAGTGTTAATAAGACAAGGCTAATAGTCTGAAATATTTTTAAGTATTTTTTAATCATTTATTTCTAAGTATGCCACATTGCCTTGAATATAGGTGAATTTTCTGTTATATTAACACCTTAGTTTAGCATTTACCTATGGGTGATTAGCTCAGTTGGCTAGAGCACCTCGTTTACACCGAGGGGGTCGGGGGTTCGAATCCCTCATCACCCACCAGAAAAAATCAGAAAGTTTTCTTCTGGTGCGGGTATACGAAACCGCTCAAACTCATTTTATAGCAAAAAGTTGAAAACCGAGAGTGAAATAGTAAATGACGGCTCGTCTGCGACCCCACGCCAAGTGAAATACGACCAGCCTCGCCG
>JAYUAP010000067.1:0-4338 GCA_043741255.1 Candidatus Saccharimonadota bacterium
GGCACTTTTACTTGCATATGACCCTAAAACGCCTTTAAAAAAAGGCTATGCGATTGCACGGGGCTCATCCGGACTGATAAAATCATCTGCAGAAGCTAAAAATACCGGACGGTTTAATTTGGAATTTTATGACGGAGAAGTAGCAGTAAACACGAAGGGATAAATTAGTGAAAGAATCATATGCAAATTTAAAAACTAAACTGGACGATATTATTGGAAAAATCCAAGATTCAAATACTGATTTGGACGAAGCTTTAATCTTGCACACAGAGGGCCAAAAAGTTTTAGAAAAACTACATACTTATTTGGGCGATGCCAAGCAAAAAATAAGCCAAAAAAAACAGGCTAAATAAAAATGGAATTACTCCTGGTCTTTTTTTTGGTTGCAGTCTGTTTTAGTATAGTTTTGATATTTGGTGCACCATATCTTCCGACTCAAAAAAATCAATCGGCTACAGCACTAGATTTACTGGATTTAAAAAAAGGTCAAATCTTATATGAACTTGGTTGTGGTGATGGGACGGTGCTCCTATGCTCAGCAAAACGAGGGATAACATCTGTTGGTTATGAGCTAAACCCAATTTTATATTTTATCGCAAAAATTAGATGTTTACGTTATGGTGAGTTGATTAGCGTGAAGTTTGGTAATTTTTGGCAGGCAGATTTGTCGCCAGCAGATGGAGTTTATGTTTTTTTACTAGATAGGTTTATGAAAAAATTAGATAAAAAACTGTCGTCAGAGCTAAAAACCGGCGTAAAACTAGCAAGCTATACTTTTAAAATTCCTGGTAAAAAAACTATTGTCGAAAAGTCGGGCATTTTTATATACCGCTATTAACTTGACTAGGCTGGGCTGACTCGTTTAACATAAGCGTAGTATGAGATTAGCAAAAAACGAAGTGGGTGCGCTTAATATTCTTTTGGCTCCTCTTATAATTGCTTCTTTGTTATTTCTAGCGACTTTTGGATTTGCTT
This sequence comes from Candidatus Saccharimonadota bacterium, assembly GCA_043741255.1. Classification (GTDB taxonomy): domain Bacteria; phylum Patescibacteriota; class Saccharimonadia; order Saccharimonadales; family 2-12-FULL-41-12; genus JALHOM01. The sequence goes on from JAYUAP010000067.1 coordinate 976, forward strand.
TTTGGGCTTACGCCGGAATGAAGGATTACAAAGTAAACGTCGACCAAAAGGTCGATACAGCGGTCAAAATAGCGGTTGCCAAGAATTCTACAGAAAAAGACAATGAATTTTTAGAAATGGAGAAACAACCGACGCTTACATACAGAGGTTCTGCAGTACTAGGAAGTATTACATTCCAATATCCTAAAACGTGGAGTGGTTACCAAAAAGAAACCGACAAAGATATGTCTCTAATCATGCAACAGAGAATAGTAGAAGAAGGCGCAAAAAGTCTATATCCACTCCGTGTTGAGGTATTAAATACCGCTTATGATACAAATGTTAAGACCTACGAATCATTTGTAAAATCTGGCAAACTCACAGCATCCCCCTTTAGGCTACAAAACCTTCCGATAATATTAGGCACGAGGTTTGACGGAGAATTTACGTCCGTAAACGGAGGCGTTATAAAAGGAACGGTAATTTTGTTGCCTCAACGTGAAAAAACCATAAAAATTTCTACAGAATATGTAGAAAATCTTGGTGATTTAAATAATATTATTTTGCCCAGTTTCTCTTTTACGCCGTAATCAGCAACCAAAGCTTGCCAAAATTTTTGTTCAAAGAATGGTATACTGTTAAGTATTATTAACGAGGGTAATTAGTTGGCTGAGGACATAAACGGGGGCCAAAATTCTTATGACTACGCGGGTACGTTTTCGCTGATGCGTGAACTCCAGTATATGTTATATAAAATTGCCCGGACTTCAGAACTTGATGACCCTAAATTATTAGTTGATATCCAAAAAGAAGCAGAGACAGCCCTACGTTTAATCGATAGTTATATGATAACTTCCCAGCTAGAGGTAGGCCAGACACAACTAGAACTTTCACCGATAGGACTTGGGTCCATTCTGCACGAAACAGCATATGAAGTTAGGGCATCAGTTGGCGCTAATGTTCAAGTCCAAGTTAAAGCACCTCAACCAGTTATGTCGAATAATGTTCTACTAAAGAACTTTTTATTTAGTGTTGGTTATTTTATTGCTAAAAGTACTGACTCTCAACTCAAATTCTGTACTTTTAAGGGTAAAAACAATACTGTTGGAGTTGGCGTACTGGCCAAGAATTTTGATATCTCAACTAGAGATTTACGCAAGGCTTTGTTAAATGGCTCATCGCATATGCCAATGGCAAAACATACTAACCAAAGTGCAATTATGCTGATAGTGGCTGACGTCATAGCCAGAGCTCTGGGCAGTACGCTATCTGTAAAAAAATCCGGCAACAGTAAAGGATTTAGCATTTGGTTGCCAAAGAGTGAACAATTGTTATTAGTTTAATATGCCAATGAAGATTATTTTACTGATAGAACCTGACGAGGATACCGCTAACATTATTAAAAAATCCTTGGCTAGCGATGATATCAAAGTTTTTATGGCTAGGTCTTCACAAGAAGCTGTGGATATGGCAGATGCCAAAAAACCAGATTTAGTAATTTTGGAACTGGCTATTCCGGACCAAAATGGTGTGGCATTCTTGCATGAGTTTAGGTCGTATGCAGACTGGTCTAAAATTCCAGTTATCGTACATACTCATTTGGCTATTTCTGCCCAGACTACGGATAAAGCCTGGAAGTTGCTGGGAGTAGCGGAGTGCCTGTATAAACCAACTACTAGTTTAAAAAAGCTAAAAACTAGTGTTTTATCAGTTCTGGACGTATGAAAAAATTTGTTGACAGCGGAATTGTTTTGCGCCGAGTGTATTATGGTGAGCGCGATAGGGTGGTTAGTTTTTTGTCAGCTGAGAACGGCAAAATATCGCTATTTGCAAAGGGCGCGCGGGGTCAAAAAAGTAAACTAAGCGCTGGCATAGAACTACTCAATATAAACGAGATTAGTTTTATTGAGGGCAAAAGTAACCTAAAAACTCTGACTGGCGCCAGGATAGTTACTTTTAACGACAATATCGTTAAAAATATCATTAAAACTAATCTTTGTTTTGAGGCGCTAAAACTACTCAATAAAATTATCGAAGACGGTGAGGGCCAAGAATACTTTGAGGCGCTAAAAACCTATTTTATTAGTATGAATGACGATAACTTGGATTATAGGTTGGTGGAAGTTTGGTTCTGTCTAAGAGTACTAGAAATTTCTGGAGTAATGCCGGATATTATCGTTGAGCCAGTTGGCGACGAAACCGATTATTTTTTTGACTATGACAAACAAATTTTTGTATCTAGAGAGTCTGGCGATTTTACTAAAAACGACATAAAACTCCTGCGTTTGCTAAAACAAAACATTAAACCTATAAAATTAACCAAAGATTGCGGGTCAGAAGATCAACTACTCAATTTTGCTAAAAGATTAATGCAAAATAACATGGACTAAAAGATAAAATTATTATACGGTAGAAGTCATGGGATTAGGCAATTCTTTTGATAAAAAATTACTTAAAGCAGTTAACAAACGCCACGCACTTATGGAACAAGATGAATTTAGCATTAGCGATAGGCAAGGCGAACTTGCTATATTTGTGTCAGAAGCCCGGCCAAAACCAACCCAAACTTTGCCGTTATTACAGTCTACAAACTTGATGATTCAAGAACGAGAGCATATACATAGCTTTGACCAACAAATTGAGTTTTTTCATATTGAAGCCAGTAGGATTAAGTGTGAACGTGAGGCTAAACATCACTACGCTACTATCGGTCGTGCAACAAAATTTATGGTTGATATGGCTCTGGCTGATAAATCTATTAGTAGTATTGTTGTTATTGGTCATGGGTCAGTAAATGGTGTTGATTTAGAAGACAAAGCAGAAGTGAAGGTTTATGACTGGTGGGACGTATCAAAGGCCAGTACGCACTTAAAACAAGGTAGTTTCGAGCAACGAACTTGTGCCGGGTTTGCGCGAGAGGAAGGCAATATCCCTATGGGAACATTTGCGCTAAAGACACTCAGCAAAGTGCTCATACCCGATAAACCATATATTGCAGAAAATTCACCTAGCGATAGTCAATTTTTTAGAATTTATAGCGACCAAGTTGGTGTATTTGAGCAAATCAGAGCCATGAATACCGTAAATCCTCACTTTTACCCAAATTATAGAGACATCTACAAAAATTTAGAGCCACTGCATTAAAACCTGTCTTAACTGTAAAAACATCATCGATTAAGCTATAATGTGGGGTAATTATGACTAATAAAACATCGATGGAAGATATTGTTAGTTTATGTAAACGCCGTGGGTTTATATACCAAGGTAGTGAGATTTATGGTGGATTAGCCGGAACTTGGGACTATGGTCCATTGGGTGTTGCGCTAAAGCGAAATATCACAAACCTGTGGTGGAAGATGTTTGTAGAAGACCGTGATGACATGT
>JAYUAP010000068.1:0-4306 GCA_043741255.1 Candidatus Saccharimonadota bacterium
TTCTCTTTTCTGTGCGTATTCTAGATTTTTGAATACTTCTGAAAATTTGGCATGCTCCATTTTGAATGTGATATTTTCATTCATTTTATAATTATTAAAGATTTCCCTAGCGTTCTCAGCATCTTTTGCCCTTTGGCCATTTAGATGCATCATGATTTTACGATATATACCTTGTCCATCTCCGGATTCTATCTCCTTAGGAACGAGGTAATGTAGAGTCTCTCCGAAGATTTCTATGACTGCTTGATACAGACGACCGCAGTCGTAATCATAGCAGAAACAGTCATCTTCATCGATCATGATGTTATTGGTGACTATTGCTCCAGTGTTCTCATCAAAAGAATCCACTGTTATTACATTTCTTTCGCTGTAACCGAATCTATTTGTCGGTGATGGAATTGGTTTAATTCTATCACCATCCAGCAGATATTTGAGGCCAGCTGTTGTTAGTGCTCCTCTAATCATACTGATTTTAAGGAAGGAGTCAGTTGTAGAGGAATGTATTCTATTTGCCAGTAGCATTTTTGAGACTGATGCAGATGTTATTAGATAATTCTTTTTCGGGACAGATCGTGTATCGATCGTTACTATATTTGTCTCAGCCTCTGCCTGAACTATGTCTAGGGCTGGCTTATTTGACTCAAGATTTGTGTTTATTGATTCATTTGCATCATTATGATTAGATTGGTTTGAGATTAGCTCTCTTATTAAGGCTTCCAGGCTAGCGATTCGCTCTGCCTGTGCCGCTAATTCATTTTTTTGAGAAGTGTAGGATATTGGAAGATATTCTTCTTCATTGTCAGATTCATCCAGTGGCTTCGAGATTGAAGGCACACTGGAGGATAGGGTTTTAGAGGAAGAAGAGGTAGATGTTGGAGGGTTCATTTTTCTCATTATTTTCTTTGGAGACATTGTTATTCTAAACTAATTCTCAATCGCTACCATGTAAGAAATGGTCCCAACAACTCGCTGCACCAGCGTATCCACTAGCAATACTAACAAGACAAGACTTGGCTCACTCTTGATAAACTTCTGTTAAGTTACTTGCAAATCATACAATATCACATGCAGTGTTCATTGCATTGCAGTGAGTCTACTTAAGGAACCATCATTGTTTTCAGTTTCTCTACTGCTACATGCATGGATCCTGAGCACAGTGGTTTTCTCCTTGTGTGGGGTAAATGTGCCATAATATTCCTATTGTGAAACTAATACTAAATACATGCTCAAATAATGCACGTACGTATGTATTCAGTATTCAGAAATATAAAATATGGCAGAACCATCCGGTTTGCTGAGGAAGCGTCTTATCGGTGAAATGATTGCAAGCTAACTAATAAACAGTTAATCCAGAACTATACTAAACACGGATTCCTTATACGGATATCGTGACACTCCCCGTAGTCGGGATTAAGTGGTTTTATTTCTAGACTACTATGATCGGATACTGAGTTATTTATAAGTACTGAAAAACCTATGCGTACGTTACATGTATGGTGTAAGTACTATCATAATTCAATGCTTATAATCACTCTAGTACGTCATTTTAATTTTTAATGTGTTCTATCTAAGATGGAATCGGTTAAGTAATCGAAGACTTTCTGAGGTACACGTTTAGTGCCAATGTCAGAGTTATTCTGAGCAGAGTCCACTTTAACGAGTTTGCAAACACCTTCATGAGCCTTTTCCTTGAACCAGTTCTGGGATATCTCAAGGTGTCTTAGATTTCTTGTCATTTGTAAAATCTTTGACGCATCTACGCATGCCTTGTTATCCTCTTCTATAACTGTTGTATCTTGTTTCCATCCCATCATGGTGAGTATGCCTCTGTTGGCTATTACCTCGCCTCTCAAAGCATGATTTACTGCCTTGATCTCAGACTCTGCTGTTGATGTTGATACACTCCCCTGATCCGTTGAACACCAACATATCAGGGATCCCCCAAGGTATCCTAGGAATGATGTCTGGGAGTGTGTGTTATCAAGGTTTCCTGCAAGGTCCGCATCACACTGGAACCTAAGCTGAAGGACCTGAGTCATACTCTCAATGCCTTTACTCGCATCACTAGTGCGGAATATTAGCCTATCCTTCTTCGAGTATTTCACAAAACGCACCAGGTGCTTGATATACTGGATATGCCTTGGACCAGGATTGTTGCTGTACCTTGATACCACGTTCAATGCATACATGATAGTGACCATGGTATGCACCATGCCATACATCAGTTGTCCGATGACTCTTCTATACGGATATATGTTGCATTCTGCTTGCTCGGATACTGAGGCATTATCATTTTTAGAAATATTAGGCTGGTCCATTGGATATGGTAGCCGTTCCCCTTTACATCCGGTTACGTTTAATTCCTTTAGTATGTCATCGATCATACGATGTTGATCCATAAAGTAATTATATTCGTCATCTCGAGAGATTCTGATTCCTACAAATTCCTTGTCTGTACAGTCCGTAACTTTATATTTGTGTTTGTTGAAGTTTTTTACTAGAGCATCCCATTCGGAGAGATCTCTTTTGTCACAGAAGACTCTAAAATCGTCACTGTGTGCTATCAACAGTATGGGCCTATCATTCTTCCATTTTATGAAGAACTTGAGATCCCATGGTGTGTTTTGGAATCCACATTCCTTTACACATTTATCAAACTCAATTGAGAAGTTTTGGCCAGCTGGGGGAAAGCCATAAAGATTCCCTATCGCCTGTATACACATGCCCGGAGGTACTGTGTATCCTTGTGGAGTCTTGATATAAACCGGGTAGTCCTTATTCGCCCGTGTAACAAGGTATGCCCCTTCAAGATCTCCTCCCCTCATTTCAAGTTTGTATTTTGCTGCAATTGCAATACACATCTTAATTGAGCATGACGATACATTCCCGCAATATATTGCATCTGGGTCGAAGTCGATGTACGCCTTCATTAAATCGCCACGTCCGACTAACCTTGCCTTATGTGTGCCATCTGTTTTTATACTAAACAGCCACATCATGGGCACTAAGTGTTGTCCATTATACTCGACGTATGTTAAACAGGAGTTCACTTCAAACTTAGTTAGCTCCTTGTCTATTGCTTCAGCCCAGCACGGTATTTTCATAGCTTGCTCAAAGTTCCTTGGGCAGTTAGGATCACGCACTGGCGTTAATGCGAACATCTTGTGTTGCGTTTCGCACATTATTATTGGATAGGTGTCATTTTTGATGTGGTAATTATACCAGTAGACTGCCAGATCATTGTTATTATATTGAATTTCTTCATTAGTATTGATATCGTAACCATTATTTTGATTATTCGATGATACATCTTTGCCATTAGATAAATTTTCTATTTGATTTTGGCTAATTTCCCCCGAATCATTAGAATTGAGGTTAGAATTAATATGTTTTTCATTATATGGAAGTGTCTCCTTAGTAAGTTTATTTTTAATATCTTTATTTCTTACTATATTTCTCTGAGCCAATGAGTTATTTTTAGCTCTAGTTGGTTTGTGAGTGACATTTTTGTCAATTTGTACTGGGACTATTGCATTAGGTCCACGGTATTTCTCGGGTACATCCATTCTCATTGCAAATGGGATGTATGTATCAGGGTTCATGAATTCCCTTTCATACGGTTCTTCATCTTCGACTCTCCGAGTATAGTCTATAGAATTGTCGAATATGACATCTTTTGATGATTTAATTTTTCCATAACTTCCATTGTCTAATATTTCCATGACTATGTAGTTTGGGAATAGAATTGTGGTATTATCATAACCTACAAATCTTGCTTTGTGAGCTCGCTTTACACCAACTTTACCATGTCTGAGTTCTACAGGGATATGTACATAGCACTTACTCCAAAATGGATGTAAGTACTTGACATTTGCCTTAGTACCAGTGATATAGTAGTACGGTGATGTTCCTATCGCGGATGAATAGTTGAAACCCAATGTTGTTGCTGCATATGTCATAGCCAATTCCCAATATTTTTGTGGGACAGGTGGTATTGTTGATATCATTGCGACATTTGTTTTTTCCGATAGGACTCCAACAGTACGTTCAGCTATACCGCCCGCATGTTTATCCCTAGAGGGTGTTTTTTCTATCTTATAGAATCTTGTAGCTAAGAAACTTGTAAATTCTTGACTCCTGTAATTGGCTTCAGCATCGACTCGAAAGAATCTTCTTTGAGTGATATCTAAATTTGTTGCCCATTCAGGATATTTGTCTAGTTCTTTTGCCATCTGTTCTATCAGCTCCGTTGCTGATCTATCTTTTGTATACACGATGTATATCATCTGTGTTGCAAGATCTCTGA
>JAYUAP010000069.1:0-1709 GCA_043741255.1 Candidatus Saccharimonadota bacterium
TGGCGCTGGCAACCACCTGGCCTAGAATTAGATATACAAAACAATAAAATTACAGTGTTGTTTTTTGATGGCCGTCAAGCCCAACCATTCAGTTCAAAATCTTTTGAATTGAATGAAAATCCTACAAACTTCAAGGTTACAAGTAAGGGTCATAAACTACGTATAAATGTTAATGGGCACGAGAACGGTATGTTGAAGTCTAATGATAATTTGTTCTCAGATGCAATCTGGCTGGGTATTGATACTGATACTGGTAGTAGCATTAACATCACTAATATGACCTTAGAAACTGAAGAAGCTTGTAAAAATTTGGTTTCACCAGGAAAGTTCAATCTGTCGCCTGATAGTTTACGGGTACTTTCCACAAAAGGCTCACGTAAATTCGATATAGGCACAGCAGTAACGACCTATCAATATTTAGCAGACCCGGCTTATCAAGCTGTGGCACTAGGTCAATTTAGTCAAATTACTCCGGAAAATGAGCTAAAACCACAGTTTATTCATCCTCAGAGGAATGTATATTCTTTTGGATACGCTGACTCAATAGTGGCTCTGGCCAAAGTCAATAATCAGACGATTCACGGTCATACACTAGTGTTTAGCGAAGCAAATCCGCAGTGGATGTTAACTAGCAGTCTAGATGAACGTAAGGCTATCATGACAGAACATATTGACAGAGTTATGCGTCATTTTTCTGGTGATATTAATCAGTGGGATGTGGTTAATGAGCCACTTGATGAAGACACAGATGGATTAAGGAAAAATATTTGGTACGAGGCAATGGGCGAGCAATATATAGATGTCGCTATGCGTGCAGCTCGTACTGCGTCTCCAGAGGCCAAACTGTTTATTAATGAGTACGGTTTAGAGCAAGATGGTCCGCGCTGGGACAGCTTTATTGCCTTAATGCAAAGACTCCAGAACAGAGATGTACCTATAGACGGTGTCGGTTTTCAGGCTCATATTCATGAACCAGAAGATGAAATCAATACAGAAGTTTTACGTAGTCATATAGAACTTCTGGGCAGTATGGGCATAAAGAGCCGTATTTCTGAGTTAGACGTTTATGGTGACTCAGATAAAGTACAGTCTGACCAGTATCTTGCAGTAGTAGATGCCTGTCTGAATAGTCCAAGTTGTTTGTCGGTGACAATGTGGGGTTTTACCGATAAATTTGGTTCAACAACAGAGATAGAGCACTACCCACTAGGATATGGGAACGATTTACTATGGGATTTTCGTATGCAACCGAAATCCGTCTACTTTTTATTGCAGAAGCGGTTAATAAACCCCTAACGCATATAATTTATACATAAGTATTTACAAAAAGCCAAATATAGTGTACAATAGTGCTTAGTCGAATCGGAGGGCAATGGATTTTCCATTGAAACAGCGATATGTTGTCCTCTGATTTATTTTTTTGGATAAACATTTAGTTTTTACTCCGTAAAACGACCAGTAAAGGTAATAAGGGAGGTTCTCTATGTACCAAGGTACACTACCTTTGACAGCAGGAATTGCTGTACTACCTAATACCGGTGGTAACACACTAGTGATGACATTAGCTATCATAAGTGTTGCAATCGGCGTAGTAGTGCTTGCAACTTCTGTGGCCAGATTTGTTATTAAGCGCCAAGGCGTTTAGTAATAATGAGGGCAAAATGCGGGGATAATACAAAGCTTTGATTTATTCTTAACTAAACTATTAT
>JAYUAP010000070.1:0-1696 GCA_043741255.1 Candidatus Saccharimonadota bacterium
TCGAGGCGCTTTCCTCCTTCAAATGTGTCTTTACTTTGGAATCTCATTACATCACTGGTGGGATTGGCTCATTGGTAGCCGAGATTGTCGCTGACCACAACCTAAGCGTTCAAGTTGTTCGTCTTGGTTTTGAATCCATCTTAAACAATTCACTTGGCAGTGCTGCTTTTTTGCATGACACCCATGGATTGTCAGCAGAGAAAATCACAATTCGAATCAGGAAAATCTTAGAAAATGTCCAACCCCATCCCTAAATTAACTGCCATCATTGCTGTTTATCTTGATGCGCTTGCCGTTCCCTTCATGTACCAGCGTTTGGTAGACGTTTTTCAGAAGATTGGTGTCGAGTATGAAATTATTTTTGTTAACGATTGCAGTCCAGATAATGCTCGTGAGGTGTTAGCCGAAATAGCAACAAGAGATCAACAGGTAGTGGTTGTTAACCATACTCGGAATTTTGGTTCCCAAAATGCCTTTACCAGTGGCATGAAAATTGCTACTGGCGATGCTGTTATCCTGCTGGACGGCGATTTACAGGACCCTCCCGAAGTGATTGAAGCATTTTACGAAAAATGGCGGGAAGGTTATCAAGTTGTTTATGGTGATCGTGTTCGGCGCGAAGCCAACCTCAGCATGCAATTTTTATACAAAGCTTTTTACCGCATTTTTAGTAGAGTAGCGTATGTCCGCATTCCTTTGGATGCTGGGGACTTTTCTCTTTTGGATCGATCGGTAGTAGATGCCCTAAACAGCCTTCCGGAAAATAACCGCTTTATACGCGGTTTGCGAGCCTGGGTCGGCTATAGTCAAATTGGCGTACCCTATGTAAGACCAGAAAGAATGTTTGGCCGTACCACGAATTCCTTCATCAAAAATGTGGCTTGGGCGCGAAAAGGAATTCTGTCTTTCTCTTATGTTCCATTAGAATTAATTACCTGGCTTGCTCTTATTACGGTTTTTCTTTCACTGATTGGCATTATCGCGCAAATTGTATTACGTCTTTTGATCCCCGCTATTGCCCCAAGTGGGTTCACAACTCTCATCATCTTGATTTTACTCATGGGTGGGATTCAGCTATTGTGTCTGTCAATTATTGGAGCGTACCTCGCTCACATTTACGATGAAGTAAAGCGACGCCCACCATTTTTAGTGGAAAATATTTTAAATGATCCCCGAACGATCAGTAATAAGCATGAGCAGCATGGGAATTGAACTGGTCTCCACAACCTGTGCAATATGCGAAACAAGAAACAATGCTTCGATGTTGTATCGCGCCAACTTTGATATTGAAGCCTTTAATCCAGACGTTTTTTCTGCGCGGCGGATCCCTGATATGATTCACTATCAAATTGTTCGCTGCAATGAGTGTGGACTGGTGCGTTCCGACCCGGTTGTAGATGCGAATGTTCTTAAGACACTATATCAGAAAAGTAGTTTCACCTATAGTCAGGACACGCCCAATTTGAAAAAAACATATGGGCGTTATTTACGAAAAATAGATAAGTATCACATTTCAAAGCAACATCTGCTGGAAATCGGTTGTGGAAACGGCTTTTTTTTGGAAGAAGCGCTATTGCAAGGATTTAGAGAAGTGACTGGTGTTGAGCCAAGTAATGAAGCCATCAACTTGGCGAACTCTGAAATTCAACCCAAAATAATATGTGACATGCTTCGACCTGGGTTATTTCGATCAAAT
>JAYUAP010000071.1:0-1693 GCA_043741255.1 Candidatus Saccharimonadota bacterium
TCACCATATCGAAATACCAGATAGAGCCTATTGTAATTGCCAAGCTCTATATTTTTATCACCACTGTTTTTAGGTTCGAAAAATTTTAGGCCTATTTTCCTTGTTGACATAATGATTACGATTGTTATACAATGTAATCATTATGAGTAACGCATTACTTAGTATAAGGACAGACGATAAGACAAAAAAAGAGATAACAGAATTTGCTAATTCTGTCGGACTATCCGTAAGTGCCTTTGTAACCGTTGTTCTGAAACAAGCAGTCAAAGAGGGCCGTGTTGTACTGTCCCCTACGCTTGAACCTACACCTTATCTGGAAAAAATTATGCGAGAGGCTTTAGCTGATCATAAGGCTGGTAAAAATATAACCAGAACAACCAGTAAAGCCGAACTTGAAACCTATCTCGATACGCTATGATCATCGATTTTCATAAATCATTTTATAAACACTCAACTACTCTCAAGCCTGCTCAGAAGAAACGATTAAAAAAGGCATTGTTGCTATTTACGGATGAGCCGTATCACGTCGACTTGTACAATCATCCCCTAACTGGTGAATGGAAGGGTTTTCGTAGTATTAGCTTTGGCGGTGACTGGCGAGCGCATTATGTCGTTATTGATAAAAATACTGTATTGTTTGTTGCTGTTGGTACTCATAGCCAGCTTTATAAATAATGCTGCTCGTATTCTAATACATCTTTCTCGTTCGTCGCTGTCCGCCTTCTTATAAATGAAATCAGCTATCTCTGGTCTGACTTATGCTATATTTAGCATAAGGAGAAAACAATGAAGCGTAATGAAAAAGGTTTTAGTGTCGTTGAAATAATTATTGTTATTGTTGTCGTTGGACTACTCGGAGCCGTTGGTTGGTTAGTATATGACCGCCAAAAGAACAAAACATCAGATTCATCGAACGCACAAGTAAGTACCCCGCAAGAAGAAACACCTAAAGAGGAAGCCAAGAAGTCTACTCCATATACTTTCAGAGAACTAGGTATCAGTATGGACGTACTAAATGGCTGGGAAGTGAAAGCTAACCCCACTAAAGAAGAGGGTGTCAACTTCTATAACTGGACAGTAGAGAAAGTTGGTGTTGACGGCAAAATAAGCCTTAGCTCGGGTGGATTTAGGGGTGGATTTAGGGATTGTGAGGGTTCAGGCTCTCTTACAACAGCCACCATTAAAGAAGTTGCTTTAACCCAAAATGCTAACCTTATGTTTATGTCTTGGTCGTATAGCTACGACAACGAAACGAATAATAGTACTAGCATTGTTCGTACTGACGAAACTGTTTTTAGGACTTCAAACAATGATTCTACAACCGCCATTGCGAATAAAGACGTAAAGGCTGGAAGCTACTTCTTCTGTCTTTCAGAACCACAAGCTGGCTTCTCGCTTAAGCTGAACAATGAAGCGGTAACGGGCTTTCCTCAGGACCGCATATCTGCATTAGCAAGTAGTAGCTCTGACGCCAAGTACGTTACACTTCCTGCAAACGCACAGTCTTATGCAGATATTAAGGCAATGCTGACTACCATTAAATAGGCTATAGCCCGATATTGTATAATATAGTTATAGGGATTGGACGATTTACCCAACCACTAGCTCACCTTAGACAATACAAAATACACTGATAATCCAACTAGATAAGCAATAGGTTCACAACTGCACAGGGAGAGGTAATAACCCCCGT
>JAYUAP010000072.1:0-1689 GCA_043741255.1 Candidatus Saccharimonadota bacterium
TTTAATCTATGGACAAATCTCCACCTAAACAATCACTGCTGGTAAAGGTCTGCTCCATATTTATTTTTCTTGTAATTGCGAGCTTAGGTCTTTTAGCACTTTACTCTGGTTATGCACCTGAGCGATACACACGGTTTGGTTATACTCAACCGCTTTACGGAAGAGATGCTTACTTGTTTGGAGTGATACTGATTACACTTAGTCTAACGCCACTTTTGTTATTGGCAAAGTCTAAGCAACAAGCTACTTACCTTGGTATTGTTTTAGGGATGTCGCTACTAATTATTATATTTGGTGGAATTTACTTATGGCGTTAAGTGCTAACCCATCCATCAAGCGGGACGCGGTAAAGCGCGTCCCTTATGTCTAACGTTGTGCATCTAAAATCTTGGAGCTTTTATGACTGCTGATATTATTAATTTAGCCACAGCAATCGCATCAATAATTTTGGCAGTCATTGCTTTTGCTCAAGCCGTCTATTTCTATACTCAAACTAAAAATACCGAAGCTCGCGTAGATATTGCTCTTTCTTCCATCAAAACCCAAGTTGAGACTTTGCAATCTATCAATGGGCGAACCCTCGATAGATTGACCAAATAAGTTACAACCCCTAGGGATGATGGCGCCTCCCAAGCTACGCAAGCCTTGAGTTCCGCTACTCAACAATTCACCACTTTGCTGCAAAGCCTTCAACTTCCCACAATCAGCACGGACGATGCTGCTCTGCGGAATGAACTGGTTGTTACATACATTGCACTTTGGTACTACAGTGCCACTACCAACATTTGGGCATCTTTCTCGCTTCCACCTGTTCAAGAGTTCGACCATACAATCACGTATCACGCCCTCGTCAAACAAGTTATTGATAGAAGTTTTGCAGATTTCCAGCTTATGACCAGTCTTGTCAATCAACTTACAGACGCACAAATTCAAGCTTCTACCATTCGTCACCTTTATGACGAAGTCAGGCTAAAGGCTGGCAAGAATGGCGAGGAAGGCAAGATTGATTTGAAAGATGTTGAAAACGACCCCTACCTTGCACCTTACAAACATTTCATCCATAACCCATTCTTTGGATGTTTAGAAAAGAAAAATGACGATAAACCCGAAGGGTTTTCCCCTGATCACTTTCACAAAATCCTAAAACATGCCAGAAAGAAACTAAAAGTTAGCAAAACTACTGTTCTGAATTTTGATACAAAATTAAAGTTGACCGCATAGACGATGCTGTGTTCGACGTGCACAGAAAACCGATTTCCGGCTTTCCAATATCCAACATTCCATTTTTAAAGCGGGAGGCGAATGTAACGGAAATGCACGCGACTTTCTGGATAATGGAACTGGAAAAGACTGACCAATGTTTGCCCCCGGAGTTTGTCATGCAATATTCCCAAACAGTTTATCTAGAGTTTTTTGATTCTCCCCTCGAAGACGAAAAAGATGTGAATGGCAATCCGCGTCGCATTCGCTGGCCTCACGTGAGCATCAACACCTTGAGAAAGGTAGATCCATAAGTCGGTTCTATCAATGGGTTTCAGCCGACCGCTGCTTTAGTCCACTTGCGGCTGCGCAAAGTAGCGGCGGCTGAACACAAGCGTTAGGGCTTATCTAAAAGCATATAAGCCAAAACCCGCGTGATTATTAGCTTGCAGGGCATCTGTTTTAGGGTTTGTTATGTTGCGGGTTTTA
>JAYUAP010000073.1:0-9696 GCA_043741255.1 Candidatus Saccharimonadota bacterium
TTTATGGAATACATAAAGACCGAAACTGGCTTTGACAAACTGCCTAAACAAAACGTCGATTACGGTGGAGGCTTGGAAAGAATTGCATCTGCAGCCATAGATTCGCCAGATGTTTTTAAATGTAGTTTGCTATGGCCGATTATTGAAGCTATAGAGCAAATAAGTGCCAAAAATTATGATAGTCATACAGAAAGTATGCGTGTGATTGCGGACCATTTGCGTGGTGCAACATTTTTAGCTGTAGACGGAGTTAGTCCGAGCAATAAAGAGCAAGGTTACGTCATGCGCCGGCTAATGCGTAGGGCGATTCGCTTTGCTTTTGAGTTAGGAATAGAGCAAGGCATGTGCGAAAAACTAACTCCAATCATCGTAGATATGTACACAAATGATTTTCCGGAAGTGTCAGGACGCAGAGACGAAATCATAGAGATTTTAACCCGCGAAGAAAAACTCTTCCGCGAAACATTGCGCAAAGGCCTGCATGAATTCTCCAAACTTACTAAGGATGGCTTAACCGGTAAAGAATTATTTATGCTACATGACACCTATGGTTTTCCTTTGGAGCTAAGTTTAGAGGAAGCTTATACACAAAATATTGATTTGGATGAAAATTGGCGCGAAGTCTTTGATAAAGAAATGAGCGAGCAACGAACACGAAGCCAAACCGCAGGTAAAGGAGTATTTAAGGGTGGACTAGCAGACCATTCTGTAGAAACTACTAAATTACACACCGCACATCACTTACTCCTCAGGGCACTAAAAGACGTTTTGGGTGACCATGTTGTCCAGCGTGGTAGTAATATTACGGCCGAGCGTCTACGGATAGATTTTAATAATCCAGAAAAGGTAACTCGCGAGCAACTGGATGAAGTGGAAAAAATTATTAATGAAAAAATCGGTGAAGATTTGCCGGTTATTCGCAGTGATATAGCACGGGAACGGGCCGAAGAATTAAATGCTGAGCGTGAATTCGGTGCAAAATATCCTCACGTAGTGTCTGTCTATTCTGTTGGTCCAAAAACGGCTACGCAGGAAAATCCACAGCACGAACATGCATATTCTATAGAATTTTGTGGTGGTCCGCACGTAGAACACACGGCAGTTTTGGCTGATGGCGAAAAAATCTTCAAAATCACCAAAGAAGAGGCATCTTCTGCTGGTGTTCGCCGTATCAAAGCCATTTTGACCAATAAATGACGTTCAATATCAGGGGTGGCGTGTTATACTAAATACTAGTTATGCTTAAAACTTTTGACAAAATAAAGCAAGCTACGGCTGTTGCTAAAACTAAGGTTAAGTCTGTTCGCGGTACCCGCGTTTCTGAAGACCGATTTATCGTTGGACTAGACGTTGGAACTGAGTTTGTTAAGGCACTTATAGCCAAAATCGACGGACCGAAACTAGAAATTATTGGAGTTGGCAGGGCGCACCAGCAACTTTCTGACATGCAAGCTGGTGCTATCGCTGATATCGGTGGTGTTGTGGCCAACTGTAATCAAGCATTGGCCGAGGCAGAGGAACAAGCGGGCATTAGTGTACGTACTGCAGTACTAGGAATCGCTGGCGAACTAGTAAAAGGCACGACCTCCACAGTAAAATGCGTGCGCAAAGAGCCTAACATCGAGATTGATGTGGATGAAATGGAATACATCATCGGACTAGTTCAAGAACGTGCCAGTGAAATTGCTAAGAAGAACCTCAGCCATGAACTTGGCGGTAAAAATGTGGATGTACGGCTGGTAAACAGTGCACTGGTGAACATCACTATTGACGGATACGTTGTAACTAACCCAATCGGATTTAAGGGTCGCGACGTGGTGGTCCAACTCTATACAGCTTTTGCGCCAATGATTCACATCTCTGCATTAGAGCGCGTGGCTAGCGAGCTTGATTTAGACCTTTTAGCGGTGGCGGCAGAGCCTTTTGCTGTGGCACGCTCTGTAATCGGCGATAATCCTAATGCTAGTATGAGCGCCGTGCTTATGGACGTAGGTGGTGGCACCACCGACATCGCTGTTATAAATGAAGGTGGCGTACAGGGCACAAAAATGTTTGGTATAGGTGGACGAGCTTTTACTAAGTCTATAGAGCGTGAACTCGGCGTGGATTTTGAAGAGGCTGAGCAATACAAAATTGACGCCAGCAATGGCACATTATCAGACAAAAAACTCGACGAAATAGAAGCAGTACTAGATAGAACTTGCGATGTTTGGGTGTCTGGAGTTGAGTTGGCGTTGAGCGAATTCAAAGATTTAGAAAATATTCCGCACCGTATTTTGCTATGTGGTGGAGGAGCCAGTTTAGAAAATCTCCAACATTCGCTAAACGAGACTAACTGGTACCGCGAGATAGCATTTACGCGTAAACCAACCATAGCTTTTATTACTCCAGACCAAGTTGTGGGAATATCTGATAAGACCGGCAACGTAAACGACCACACATACGTAACGGCCATGGGGCTTTTACGAGTCGGATTGGATACAATTGAGCAAAGTGATACCAAATCACCAAGTGGAATTAAAGGTAAGTTTGATAAACTATTACGAGTATGAGCACAGCCAAGACACCAAAAACTACTAAAAAAACGGTTTACGTCGATGCCGATGAAGAAATCACAGGCGTTATCGATAAAGTTTTAGAAGTTAAAGAACCAATAATTGCATTAGTCGTGCCTAAGCGTGCCGGTGTGTTTTTGTCTGTAGTTAACATGAAACTTCTCAAACGCTCAGCAGACCAAAATGACAAAAAAGTGGTTCTAGTAACTTCGAATAAGAGCGTTTTACCACTCGCGGGCATAGCCGGACTACACATTGCAGCTAATTTGAGCTCCAAGCCTTACGTACCTTCTGCACCAGATTCTGCAGACAGAAAACCTTTAAATGATACTGAAGATATGGCAGTTGAAATAGATAATACCGTTACTAGCAAAGATACAGACCAATTTGCCGACGAAGAAATTGATGCCTTGGAGGTGGATAATGCTTCTAAAACTGTCGAAAAGCCTCCCAAGAAGTCCTTTATGAGCTTTCTTAAGAAAGATAAGCATGGGTCTAACCTAAAAGTACCTAATTTTAATAAGTTTAGACTAGTCTTAGTTATTGGTAGTGCAGTATTAATTTTCTTAATAATCTTTGGTTATTGGGCAATGGCTGTCGCACCAAAAGCGGTTGTGACAATGCGTGGAGATACAACTACCAAGGACCTAGCATTTGCGGTAAAGGCTGATACAACAGCGTCCGAGGCTAATCTAGATGAAAAAGTAATTCCATCCACCAAAAAAGAACTTAAAAAGACCGAAAGTGAGAGTGTCCCGGCCACAGGTCAAAAAGATAATGGAAACAAAGCATCCGGTACGGTTACTCTAAAGAACTGTAGTGATAATCCTGTAAATATCCCAGCAGGTACTGGAGTTAGTACCGGAGGACTAACATTTATTACTCAGGCGACTGTATCTTTGCCAGAAGGAGACTTTACAAGTCTTGGAGTTTGCAAAGTTACCACACCGACTAAAAATGTTGAGGTTATAGCTCAACAAGCAGGTGATAAGTATAACGTCGATGCTAGAGACTACACTGTCGCTGGGTTTTCAAAAACAACGGGTAAAGGCTCGGCGATGACAGGCGGTACAAGTAACATTGTTAAAGTTGTTTCCGCGTCAGACGTAGAAGCTGCCAAAACTAAAATCGTAGAAAAACAAGTAGGTGCAACCGAAGAATTAAAAGCTAGTTTAGTTGTAGAAGGCTACACTCCTTTTGCGGATACATTTGCTAGTATTGATACGGCTTTTGTTTCTACCCCTGATGTCGGTAATGAAGCTAGCCAAGTCACGGTTACCTCCAAAAAAACTTACTCTATGGTAGGCGTTAAAACAACAGATTTAAAGAAACTTATAGAAAAATTAGCTTACGACGCCGGAATAGATAAATCAAAACAATCGATATTAAACGACGGACTGGACAGCGCAATTTTCCAATTAGGTGCCACTGAAGGTCCGACCACAATTGTTAATATTTCTAACAAAATTATTGCTGGACCACAGATAGATAAGGATGCTATCAAAAAAGAAATTGCTGGCAAAAAACGTGGCGAAGCCGAACAAATTCTAGCAAGAAGACCAGGCATAAAAGAAGTAAAAATTGATACTTCACCCTTTTGGAGCTACAAGGTACCCAAAAAATTACAAAAGATTGACCTAGTTATTCAGAGCACTACCAATGAATCAACCAAACCATAGAGGTAACATCGTCGGCCTAGACGTAGGTGATGCTCGGATTGGTGTGGCGCGGGCGCACACTATAGCCAAAATTCCGGAACCTTTAAAGCCAATAAATCATGATGAAAATTTTACGGCTAATTTAAGCAAACTTTTGCAGGAACAATCAACCAGTACAGTTGTTGTAGGTATCCCTAGAAATATGTCGGGCCAGGAAACCGAGCAGTCAAGAAAAATTCGAACTTTTATAGACGGAGTAAAGCAAAAACTAACAAACGTTAATTTCGTGTTCGTAGATGAATCTCTAAGCTCTAAAAGAGCCGATGAATATATGAAGACAAACGGCACGAATGCTAGCCAAGACTCTATATCAGCCTGTTATATTCTGCAAGAATACTTTACAATTAACCTATAGTTTTATGAAGTTTGCAGATGGTAAAATCAAAAAAAGTCGTAAAAAGTTAATCGCATTTGGGTTAATAGGTTTATTTTTAGTGGGAATTATTGTCAGTGCACTAGTTGTACGCAGTACCTATTATGAAAATCTAAAACCACTTAGTAGTACCAGCAAAACGCACGTTGTAACTATTCAGCCTGGTAGTACAACTACTCAAATTGCCACAAACTTAAAAAACAAAGGTGTAATAAAAAGCGATTGGGCCTTTGAATGGTACGTACGCAACAAACAGTCAAAAGAAGATTTAAAGGCTGGTACATATGTCTTTAACCAAAACCAGTCCGTCCAAGAAATTGTGGAAATTATAGCAAACGGTAAAGTCGCAACAGACCTCATAACCATCCTACCCGGCAAAACCTTAGAACAACTCAAAGCAGGTTTTATTAAGGCTGGATTTACTAGTGCTGATGTTGACTCGGCGCTAGAACCAACTCAGTACGATAAACACCCGGCACTGGTAGATAAGCCCAAAGAAGCCAGTTTAGAGGGCTATTTATATCCAGAAACTTTCCAAAAAACTGCAGAAACCAAACTAAAAGACATAATTACGTTGTCACTAGATGAAATGCAGTTGCGACTTACAGCTGAAGTGCGTCAAGCCATAGCAAAGCAAGGGCTGACTCTTCATCAAGGAATCACCTTAGCTTCGATAATAGAGGGTGAAGTTGGCTCGCCAGAAGACAGAGCGCTAGTATCACAAGTTTTTCAAAAACGGCTAAAAGAGGGCATAAGACTAGAATCTAACGCCACTGACGATTACGCAAAAATTAACCCAGCTTATGATACCTATAAAATAGAGGGGTTAACACCGGGTCCAATCAGCAACTTTACAGAGTCATCAATCAACGCCGTTGCCTTTCCGGCTGGTACTGACTGGCTATTTTTTGTAACTGGAGATAACGGTCAAACGCATTTTTCTAAGACACTTGCTGAGCAAGAAGCAAACATAGCAAAATACTGCACATCAGCTTGTGGTCGCTGACCTCCGTTAGACTTAATCGGTTAATCTGATATAAACTTGCCATTTTTGGCCAAATTTGTTAAAATAAATTTTGTAGTACTACTGTTATTGTCGCTGATAAGTACAATAAATTCGATAATAATACAATAGTAGTCCTGCCCTTACTAAGCGCACGGGAAAATTTTAATAAAAAACAAATTAAACTCGCTTTTTAGGGTCTAGAGCATTCAGCATTAGTTGATGTGCTAGGAGATTTTTATTCGTAATTTAAACGCTATCACCGGGACTGTTGCTAGAACTAAAGGTTCGGAAAGACTCAGCAAACGGTCATCGCGGACTAAAGTATTAAAGTTAAATCGTCGCTTAAAGCGTCGTATGGTTCGTTATGGAATTTTAACGGCCAATTTTGCTTTGATTGTGGTTGTGGGTATGTTTGTTGTTGATGTTAACAAATCTTCATCAACTGGGTCTAGTAGTGTCCAAAACCAGTCAATCTTTCAGATAGAGGATACTAAACCACTAGACAGCTTATCCTCTGCGGATGTAGCTGTGCACGTAGCAAGACTTACAGGAATGCAAGAGTCTACAGCTGTAGTAAACAAAGCAGACACCGTTAATGCACAGCTAGCCGTCGCGTCCAGCGATGATAGTGTAGTCGTAAAACCTCAGATAATTGGTGCCGGTCTAAAGTCTAAAAAAGACATCAAAAAATACGTGACTGTAGAGAGCGATACGGTAGCTATCTTAGCTGACAAATTTGGCGTTAGCCAAGATACTATTAGAGTTTCTAACGGTCTTGTAGGTAACGCAATAAATGTCGACAAGGAACTGCTAATTAGTCCAGTAAATGGGATAGTATATGTAGTTAAAGCAGGAGATACGCCAACTTCATTAGCATCTAGATACCACGCCACAAAAGAAAATTTGATTGCATTTAATGACGCAGAACTTACTGGAGCATTTACGGCTGGTGAGCTTATAGTAATTCCCGATGGAGTTATTCCAGCAGTTCCTTCTGTGGCTAGAAGTGCATCATCTTTCTCTGGTTTCGCTTTTGGAACTTCAGCAATCTACAACTCCAATGGCTATGACTTTGGTTGGTGTACTTGGCACGCTGCTAACCGTCGTAAAGAAATTGGTCGACCAATTCCAAGCAATCTTGGCAACGCAATTAGTTGGTTGAGTGTTGCTCGTCGAGCAGGTCTACCTACGGGTGATGTACCTCAAGCCGGTGCAGTAGTATATCACAAAAATATTGGTGGACTAGGCCATGTGGCCTTCGTAGAAAAAATCAATGACGATGGCTCAATGTTAGTTTCTGATATGAACTATCCAATATGGGGCAGAGTTACATATCGCACAGTTGGACCAGCTGAGTTCGGCAATTATGCCTTTATATATTAAAAGCTTTAATCTTTAACCCTTTAGCTTTACACTAGTAGTCAGATGTTTGTTGATAAAGTTTCGGTTTTAATTTGTGCTGGCACGGGCGGTAATGGTGCTGTGAGTTTTAGGCATGAGAAATATATTGATAAAGGCGGTCCGGACGGTGGCGACGGTGGCAAGGGTGGTGATGTAATAGTTGTTGGTAGTAATCGCCAAAATACCTTAGCCAGTTTTAGGTTCCAAAGAGAGCTAAAGGCTAGAAACGGCGAGTATGGTTCAAAGCGCAAAAGGCACGGCAAATCAGCCGAAAATCTAGAAATAATGGTACCCGTAGGAACTGTTGTATATGGTGAAGAAGATAAAATCTTGGCCGACATTACACAGGAAGGTGAGAAAGTGGTTGTTGCCAAAGGCGGTAAAGGTGGTTTTGGTAACGCTCACTTTGTTAGTAGTCGTCGTCAGACACCTCGTGTTGCAGAGAAAGGCGAACCAGGCGAAGAATTCGAAGCTCGTCTTGAGCTAAAGTTAATAGCAGAGGTTGGCTTAATTGGTTTACCTAATGCTGGCAAATCAACCTTACTTTCTCGCGTTTCTAATGCCAAGCCAGAAATTGCTAACTATCCTTTTACCACTACCGTTCCTAACCTAGGCGTAGCCAGAATAAATGACGACAGGTCGCTACTGGTTGCCGATATCCCTGGGTTAATCGAAGGTGCTAGCGAAGGCAAGGGTCTTGGTGATGAATTTTTACGTCATGTGGAGCGTACAAAAGTCCTAATTCATCTAATAGATGCTTATTCTAACGATATTGTCAGTGACTATAATGTGATACGTAAAGAATTGTCGGCTTATAAAATTGACCTATCGGCTCGGCCAGAAGTAGTAGCGATTACAAAGATTGAAGGCCTAGATAAAGATATAGTCAGTGATATCCATGCTCAGCTAAAAGCACATCTAAAAAAAGGCTCAAAAATTTTTGCAATTTCCTCACAGAGTGGTATAGGTTTGAAAGAGTTACTATCAGAAGCAACAAAATTTGTTGATAAGAAAAATAAAGAGAAAAGCGTTGCTGAAGATAACCAGATACCAGTTATAAGTTTGGCTGATTCTGATAAACATTGGTTTGTAACTAAAACGGATAAAGGCTTTTTAGTGACCGGCAAAAGTATCGAGCGCTTTGCCTCACAAACCGATTTTGATAACTTCGCAGGGGTTGATCGTATCCGTGATATTATGCGAAAAAATGGCATTATGCACGAGTTAGAACGCGCCAAAATTAAACCGGGCGACCATATTATTATTGGAGAAAAACGTCAATATGGCCCTCTCGAATATTAGTCAGACACTATTTTTCTACGACCTCGAGACAACTGGAGTAAATCCTCGTGGTGCAAGAATCGTACAATTTGCCGGACAGCGCACTGACATAGAGCTCAACCCAGTTAGTGAGCCATACAACTTTTTAATCAAACTTTCAGAAGAGGTTATTCCAGAACCCGGAGCCGTCGTAGTCACAGGCATTACTCCGCAAAAAACCCAAATGGATGGCATCACTGAAGCCGAATTTTTTAAAATATTCACAAACGAAATTGCTCAACCCAAAACAGTCTTCGTCGGTTTTAACAGTATTAGATTTGATGATGAATTTATGCGCTTTGGGCTGTACCGTAATTTTTATGATGCTTATGAGTGGCAATGGAAGGACGGTTCTAGCAAGTGGGATATATTAGACGTTAGTCGCATGACTAGGGCTCTGCGTCCGGATGGTATGAACTGGCCTTTTGCGCCAGACGGCAAACCATCAAACAGACTAGAATATTTAACAAAAGTTAATAAACTAGGGCATGATAACGCACATGATGCTCTTAGTGACGTCACTGCAACCATTAGTGTTGCTAAATTAATCAAACAAAAACAACCTAAATTATTTGATTATTTATTAAACATTCGAAGCAAAAAAAGTGTAGGGGAATTTGTAAAAAATAACAAAACATTCGTTTATGTTAGTGGCAAATATAGCTATGAAAACGATAAACTAGCCGTTGTTGAAAATTTCGGTAATCATCCAACCAAAAATGATGTAGTGCTAGTTTATAATCTGCTGATAAATCCTTCCAAGTTCTTAAAGATGACCCCAAATCAACTAGCGGATGCTTGGGCTTATAAGAAAGACCAAAAAGAGACCGACAAAGTCCCAGTAAAATCCTTGCAATTTAACAAATGTCCATCCGTAGCTCCGTTAAGTGTTTTGGGTGATAGTGATAAAGTACGTTTAAAAATTGACGATAAATTAATAAAAAAGCACCAAGCAATCTTGAATTCCGAACCTGATTTTTATAACAAAATTTGTGAAGCCATAAAAATAGTTGAAAGTTCCTATGACCAGCAAGAGATGGTTATTGATAGCTCAAACGTAGATTCTAAACTTTATGATGGATTTATTAACGACTCTGATAAAAAGTCGTCAAAAGATTTCCGCGAGAGTAAACCGGAAAAACTATCAGAAATTAGTTCAAAATTTACAGACCCTAGGTTAAAAAGTCTTGCCCCGTTATATAAAGCTCGTAATTATCCAAAATCACTAACTCCGGAAGAACGTGCACAATGGGAAGTCCACAAATCTACCCTATATACTAAAAATTTACCGACGTTTATCAAGCAGTTTGAGCAAATTGCCGG
>JAYUAP010000074.1:0-9696 GCA_043741255.1 Candidatus Saccharimonadota bacterium
CTTTCGGCCAATGACCAATATGTTTTAGAAGAACTTAAGATGTACGTAGAAAGTTTGATTCCATCAGAACTATACAGCTAAATAGCTGTGTCAAAAACTTCTTGCATTCGTTTTTTGTAATGTCTAAACGGCGAAGCTATTTTATATACACAAATTGTCAAAATAATTAAGGTCAAAACAACAGCGACATACTTAAAAGGCACATAAATTTCAGTGCCAGGAATCTGTCCCAAAACTATAAACTGAAGCATTTACTAAAACTTACCTTAATAATTAAAACTAACTTTAACCAAATTTTATCAGAAACTTGAAATACTGTCAATAACCTGTATTTAAACTTATGCTTATCTTTTTTTATGAAAAAAGATGCTTGACGCCTTCATAAGCGGCTTTGCCTAGTATAAAAACTAAGACCACTCCACCCGTTCCGATTAAAAATCCAAGAATCGATAAAAAGACGTCTTCTAAAATTACAGATAAACAAAGTACTACTACGCCAAGGGCCGGTAATGTATCCAGCCCAGAAAAAGGGGGGGCAAAAAAAGAAAAAAGTGTAAAAATTGAGACCATAGTTGCAAATGATAATCTACCTAAATTACTTTTTATTAAATTTGACCACCTGGGACGAGAAAATCTTTCAAAAAATCTAATAAACTTAAGTAAACCGACTAGACCTATCTTTTGATTTTTGCCATTTACTGATAAGCTTTTCCATTTTTTTGGAATCCATATACTGTTACGCCCAACAAAAATTTGTCCGGCTATAATAAGCGTAAGTATCTCTAAAACGTGCGATACACCGCCTGTTGGAATTGGCAAAGCTGGTATTGCCATGAGCAGAAATATTGCTATTGCAAAGCTTTTCTCGGCAAAGACTCCTTCAAGTTGACCTAGGGTTTTAGTACCTTTGCTCGTCAGCCATTTTTCTAAATCTGTACTAAATTTGTTCTTTCCCAGACTCGACATGATGTAATTGTACCACCTAATATTCTCTAGAAGGGGTAAAATAGATTATAATAGAAGTTTATGGAGTTTATAAAAATCAGGGGTGCTCGCGAGCACAATCTAAAAAATGTGTCCGTGGACATACCTAGGAACAAACTAGTTGTTATTACTGGTTTGTCTGGTTCAGGCAAATCTTCACTGGCTTTTGATACAATTTATGCCGAAGGTCAACGCCGTTACGTCGAGAGTCTGAGTGCCTATGCTAGGCAATTTCTTGGACTGATGGAAAAGCCTGATGTTGATCAAATCGATGGCCTTAGTCCGGCAATTTCTATAGACCAAAAATCCACCAGTCGCAATCCGCGTAGCACTGTCGCAACTGTCACTGAAATTTATGATTATTTGCGACTGCTTTTTGCTAGAGTTGGAGTGCCACATTGTTCTGTTTGTGGCAAAGAGGTGAGCAGACAAACCCCGACAATGATAATTGACCAAATTCTGCAAAGTTCCGGCGGTGCACGTTTGTTAATCTTGGCGCCTGTGGTTGAAGGCAAAAAAGGCCAGTTTGAGCATATCCCAGAGCAATTTCAGCGCCTAGGTTTTGCCAGAGCTAGAGTGGATGGAGTTGTCTACGCCCTTGATGAGTGGCCAGAACTAGATAAAAATTATAAACACACAATAGAAATAGTTGTAGACAGAATTGTGAATGATTCAGAAAGCCAAGGACGTTTAAGCCAAAGCGTGGAACAAGCGCTAAATATAGCCGACGGTAAAGTTGTGGTTGCTAATGCTGACAGCAAGGCGGAGCATAAGTTTAGTTTAATGTTTGCTTGCATTGACCATCCAGAAGTTACAATCCCCGATTTAGAGCCCAGGACATTTAGCTTTAACAGCCCATTTGGTGCGTGCGTCGTCTGTACGGGTCTTGGTAACCGTCTAGAAGTTGATCCAGAACTAGTAATTCCTAATGGTCGACTGACTATTGCCGAGGGTGCAATTAGGCCGTTTAATAGAGTTAATTCTGACGCTTGGTATATGAAGAAGATGCAGGCCGTAGCTGACGCACATGGATTTAGCTTGCAAGTGCCTACCGGAGATTTAAATCCAGGCGACATAGAAAAAATTCTTTACGGAACTGGTGATGAGACTTACACAATAAGTTTAGGCAGTGGCCGAAGTTTTGACACCACATATGAAGGAGTTATCCCTAATCTGGAGCGTCGCCACAAAGAGACAGATAGCGACTTTATGCGCCGAGATATTGAGCGTTTTATGCAAGAACGACCATGTCACGGTTGCCTTGGTAAAAGGCTCAAACCGGAGGTACTGGCTATCACGGTAAAAAACCAGTCTATTATGAATATCTGTGAACTTTCTATTAATGACGCCGTCAAATTATTTAGCGAAATTAAGTTTAGTGAAGACGAAGCAAAGATTGCCTATCAAATTCTAAAGGAAATAAGTGCTCGTTTGAAATTTCTCCAAGACGTAGGACTACACTACCTTAATTTGCTAAGAAGCGCGGTTTCTTTAAGTGGCGGTGAAGCCCAGCGTATCAGGCTTGCTACGCAAATTGGTAGTGGACTACAGGGTGTACTTTATGTTTTAGATGAACCAAGCATTGGATTGCATCAGCGCGACAATGAACGCCTTATTAGTACCCTGAAACATTTGAAAGATTTAGGCAACACGGTTTTGGTTGTGGAACACGACGAAGAAACAATTCGGGTAGCTGACCACGTGTTAGATATTGGTCCAGGAGCCGGAATCCATGGCGGTAACGTCGTTGCCGAGGGTACTCCAGACCAAATTGCTAAAAATCCAAAAAGTGTAACTGGTGAGTATCTGAGCGGAAAACTAAAAATTGCTGTACCGAAAAAACGCCGGAGTGGAAATGGTAAAAACCTAACTATCGTTAACGCCCGCGAAAATAATCTAAAAAATATTACTATCGATATCCCTTTAGGTAAACTAGTTGTAGTTAGTGGCGTTTCTGGGTCTGGCAAGTCTAGTCTAATAAATGATATCTTGGCCAAAGAATTGTCGGCACGATTAATGCGAGCCCACACCAATCCAGGCCATCACGATGAAGTTAGAGGAATTAAAGAACTTGATAAAGTTATTGTTATAGACCAATCGCCAATCGGTCGTACTCCACGCAGTAACCCAGCAACTTATACTGGCTTATTTACACCTATTCGTGAACTATTTTCTGGGCTTCCTGAAGCCAAGATTAGAGGTTATAGTGCTGGTCGTTTTAGCTTTAATGTCCGTGGCGGTAGGTGTGAAAATTGTCAAGGTGATGGAATTATAAAAATTGAAATGCACTTTTTACCCGACGTTTATGTAACTTGTAGTGAGTGCCTGGGTAAACGCTATAACCGAGAAGCGCTAGAAATCACCTATAAAGGCAAAAACATCAGTGACGTATTAGCTATGACCTGCGAACAAGCTCTAGAATTTTTTGCTAACATCCCAGGAATTGCCCGAAAGCTTCAAATCATGGTTGACGTAGGACTCGGCTACATAAGCTTGGGTCAGTCAGCGACCACACTAAGTGGCGGTGAGGCTCAGCGTATAAAACTTGCGACAGAACTATCGCGCAGACCAACCGGACGGACTTTATATATTTTGGACGAACCAACAACCGGGTTACATATGGCTGACGTAGACAAACTACTACATGTACTACATGCACTGGTAGACACTGGCAATAGCATGGTTGTGATAGAACATAACTTAGATGTTATAAAGTCAGCCGACCATATTATCGACATGGGTCCAGAAGGTGGAGACGGCGGCGGACAGATTGTTGCTGAAGGTACTCCTGAGCAAGTTGCCAAAAACAAAGCTAGCTATACTGGAAATTTCTTAGTAAAGATGCTATAATATACAAACATGGAAACCCTTGGTTATGAAATTGTAGTCTCCAGAAATGAGATGATGGAAATCATCGATGAATTTGCTCGTGAATCAATGTTTAATATGGTCAATGTATTTTACAGTACTGTGTCGACCGAGGGTGAACGCTTACAGGCTGAGGCGTTGTATGGGGCGCACGCACTTGCACAATATTTGGTCAGGGGTAAACTAGACTCAATAGTTCCATTCGGGGAAAATCAACCTTGGATATCAGAAGCAAGCGAACAGTTAAAAACTTTCATGAATGAAGATTCTAGTTCACGATCTGTAATTGAACCTAACATTTTCTTTTCTACTGCCGAAAATGCGCATCGCAGAATATGCAGGCTTACATACGGCTCAATTCACCCTAGACGCAAAAGCGAAACTGACCAAAATTTTATCGAAGATATTGCAAATAAACAGGCACTAATTGATAGTGCTGGAGTACAATTTTTATTTTTTTAATAGTTTTTTTACTATTGTTTTGCGGATGTGCGGGTCTTTTATTATGTGGTAAAGCGTTGGGCCGAAGCTAAAGACCATGACAGCTAGTACTATTGGTAATACGAACTTGTCTATGTTTGGGATTTTGCTTCCAAAGTAGAACCCAATAAGAGTTATGGACGTTCCCCAGACCACGCCACCAACAATGTTGTAGATTGCAAACTTTTTAGCCTGCATGCTACCAATTCCAGCTATAACTGGCGCAAAGGTACGAATTATTGGGATAAATCTAGCAAGGATAATTGTTTTACCCCCGTGTTTTTTATAGAATAATTCGGACTTTGTGACGTATTCTTTTTTAAACAATATGCCGTCTTGTTTTTTAAAAAGTCTGGGCCCAAGCTTTTCACCAATATAGTAGCCTGACTGACCGCCTACAATTGCACTAATTACAATCACAAAAATCGCTAACTGTATAGAAAACTGACCTTGAGCTGAAAGTATACCGGCCAAAAGCAATAACGTGTCGCCAGGGAAAAAGAAGCCAAACAAAAGGCCGGATTCAGCAAAAATAATAAACGCAATCAAAGCCAAACCGCCTGTTGCGATGATAGTTTCGGGATTCAACAAGTGCATTATTTAGAAGTATAACAGATTTAAAATGAACAAAATGTGCTATAATACTGTTATAAGAAATTTTTCTTTTCTGGAGGGAATCATATGTCAGACAAATTAACTCTAAAGGCTGTTAAGCGCGATTTAGTGGGCGATAAACCTAATGCTCTAAGAAATGCCGGTAACACACCAGCAGTTATTCATGACCATGGAAAAGATTCACACCACATTGTTGTTGCAGAAGCCGACCTAAAGCGGGTATATCAATCTGCTGGTAAGCATCACACTGTTGTGCTTGATGTTGATGGTCAAAAGTTCACAACGCTTATTAAGGAAGTCACCCACAAGCCAGCATCAAAAGTCCTACTACACAGCGTTTTTCAGGCTGTAGAAGCTAATGAAAAAGTGTCTGCCGAGATTCCAATAAAACTTTCTGATGATATTCCAGCCGAGAGGGCTAGTTTACTAGTTATTACTGCACTGGACCACCTAGAAGTTGAAGCTCTACCAAAAGACCTTATAGACATGATTGAGATTGACGCTAGCGTACTAGTCAACCCTGGTGACAAAATCGTGGTAGCTGATATTAAAGTGCCTGAGGGCATTACCGTAAAAACTGACGCAGAGCATTTGGTTGCGACAGTCGAAGTACCAAAAGATCAGATTGCTGAAGCCGATGCAGCCGTAGCCGAACTTGCAGAAGCCGACGGCGGTAAACCAGCTGACGAAATAGAAGACGAAACTCCTGAAGAACCAAAAGAAGAAAAATAAACTAGTCTTCTAAAAATCCAGCTAATCAATGTGTTCAGTAATACTCAAGGTGTTATAATACTTTTAGTTATGAATAAGGTGATTTTATATTATAAATTTGTGCATCTGGCTGACCCAAAAATGGTGAGGTTGTGGCAAAAAGAGTTGTGTGAAAAACTGAGCTTAAAAGGTCGGATTATTGTTAGCGGGCACGGCATAAACGGCACGCTAGGTGGGCACGTAGAAGACCTTAAAAAATATAAGCGCGAAATGAATGTATCTGAAATTTTTCGCGATATTACATATAAATGGAGTGCCGGAACAGGTAGTGAATTTCCGCGACTTTCTGTAAAAGTCAGGCCAGAACTTGTGGCCTTTGGTATGCCGGACGAAATAAAGGTCGACGCAAAAGGCGTAGTAGGTTCTGGTAAACACCTAAAACCCGAAGCCGTTCATAAATTAGTTGAGCAACGAGGCGATGATGTGGTGTTTTTTGATGGTCGTAACCAATATGAAGCAAAAGTCGGCAAGTTTAAAAATGCCGTAGTGCCAGACACAAAATACACACGTGATTTTGTTAGTGAAATAGAAAGTGGTAAATATGATGATATCAAAGACAAACCGGTGGTTACTTACTGCACAGGTGGGATTAGATGTGAAGCATTAAGCGTACTAATGAAAAATCGTGGTTTTAAAGAGGTGTATCAAATGGATGGTGGTATCGCAAAATATGGCGAAAAATATGGCGATGAAGGTTTATGGGAAGGTAGCTTATATATTTTTGATGGACGCATGAACCATAAATTTTCTGACAAAGCTAAAGACATTGGCGAGTGCATTCACTGTCATGGCAAGACCTCTAATTTTGAAAATTGCGCAGATATTTCCTGTAACAGACTAGTTTTAATTTGTGAAAATTGTCAGGGTCATAAAACTCTATGCGAAATGCACGAAACATCTAAAACTAAATGAACGATAGTTTAGCAAATAAACTAAAAAACTTGCCAACGGAACCTGGAGTTTATTTTCATAAAGATAAAAAAGGCGAAATTATTTATATCGGTAAAGCTGCTATTTTAAACAATCGTGTCCGTCAATATTTTCAAAAAAGTCGTAGTCGTGATGCAAAGACTGAAAGTTTAGTAGCCGATATATACGACACTGACTGGATGGTCGTAGAAAGTGAGCTAGAGGCTCTTTTTCTAGAAGCTGAGATGGTGCGTCGGTATATGCCAAAGTACAATGTGCTTTTGCGTGACGACAAAGCTCTGAGCTATATCAGAATTAATTATGACAGTGACTACCCAACGGTTAGTTTGACGAGGAGGCCATTAGACGATGGCGCAAAATATTTTGGCCCATACTTTAGTAGCTATAGCGTAAAACAAGCTTTAAAGATTCTTCGCAGAATCTTCCCATATGCCGAGCGGAGAATGCCATCCCAGAAACGTGCGAGTCTACACTATCACATTGGACTTGACCCTGGACTAGAAGAAGGCCGAACTACCCTAAATGATTACAGAGCTAATCTACGCAAACTAATAAATGTGGTAGAAGGCAAGCGCAGTACAGTAATAAAAGAGTTAGAAAAAGACATGCGTCGTTATGCCGGGGACCAAGAATTTGAAAAAGCCGGTCGTGCACGAAACCAGATTACCTATTTAAAAAATCTTAACAAACAACTTGTTTTTTCTGACAAAGAATTTATGGATATCAGTAAAGACCACGCCTTGGATGAATTAGTTAACTTGTTAAGTATTAAAACTTTTCCAAAACGTATAGAGGGTTATGACATATCGCACATGCAGGGAAGTGATGTTGTTGCTAGTATGGTTGTTTTTACTAACGGCGTTAGTAACAAAGACCAATATCGCAAATTTAAAACAAAAATAAATCAAAACAATGACTTTTATAATATGAATGAGACGTTAAAACGACGACTAAGCGAAAAAAATATTAAGAGTTGGGGGTTACCGGATTTAGTACTGATTGACGGTGGTAAAGGTCAGCTAGATTCTGCTTTGCAGGCTCGTGATGGTTTCCAAGGTCGAACCTTGGAAAAATTAGTGATGATTGGACTAGCCAAGCGCGAAGAGCAAATAGTTATACATAAAACTAAATCAAATGTGGTTGTTAATGAAAAGTTTTTAAAAAAACTACACGGTTACACGGAAGAGTCCAAAGATTTTATATTGATAAATTTACCAACTACTACTCACGCCGTGAAATTATTGCAAAGAATTCGCGATGAAAGCCATCGTTTTGCCGTGAGCTACCATTCTTCATTAAAGCGAACGCGTCAAACCTCTAGTTTACTTGATAATATTTCTGGGATTGGACCAGCTACCCGCAAAAAACTCATAAAAGAATTTGGTAGTTTGCGTGGGGTGCAAAACGCTAATTTAGAAGAGTTAGAAAAAATTTTAGGCAAAGCCAAGGCAAAGGTTCTGCACTCGCAGCTAATTGAACCATTTGCTAAAAAAAGGTAGACTACAACTCTATTTATTATGAATTCTAATAGTTTTTTGGGACCACAGTTTTTTATAGATAATCGGGTACACCTAAGGGAGTTGTTTTCTGGTACGGCTCCAATAATTATCTCTGGTAATTATTTAATTCAAAAAAGCTCAGATTCAGCTTATGATTTTATACAGGATAGTAACTTCTGGTATTTAACTGGCATAAAAGAACCTGGTCTGACTCTGGTTATTGATGGCGACAAAGAATATATCATTGCGCCAAACCATGACGCTATCAGAGCTGTATTTGACGGCGAGCTAGATACCGAAAGTTTAGTTAAATTGTCTGGAATCGATACGGTATATACAAATGATGAGGGCTGGAAAAACATTGGCAAAAAAATCTCCAAAGTTAAGCATATTGCCACGATTCAACCACCGACGGCCTATATAGAGTCCATGACGATGTTTACTTCACCAGCCAAGACCAAAACTATCGAAAAAATTCGTGAATATAATCCAGATATTGATTTTATTGATTTGCGCAAAATATTATCGACAATGCGTAGCCTCAAGCAAGAAGCCGAGCTGGAACTAATGCGCACTGCAATCCAGCAAACTGCTAAACTCTATAAATTGATAGAGAAAAAACGCGAAAGGTCTACTAACGAAAACCAACTCATGGCCGAAGCACTAAAGCATATAACACTTAATAATTTAGAGTTTGCCTACACCCCTATCCTAGCTAGCGGAAAGAATGCCTTGACGCTTCATTATAGTCAAAATAATTCAGGGATTAATCAACAAGAAATGCTTTTAGTTGATATGGCTGTAAAATGTGGAGGTTACTGCGCAGATATTACCAGAAGTGTCGTAAGCAACCCGACTAAACGTCAACAAGTAGTTTATGACACCGTTATGTCGGTACAAGAGTTCGCTATAAATTTGCTAAAACCAGGTGTAGAACTAAAAGAATACGAGAAAAAAATTCATGAATTCATGGGTGAGAAACTGCGTGAATTGGGACTAATAAAAACTATCAGCAAAGAATCGGTGAGGGAATTTTATCCTCATTCGACATCTCATTTTTTGGGTATAGACCCACACGACATTGGTGATTATAAAATGCCATTGACAGCTGGAATGGTTTTAACAGTAGAGCCTGGAATTTATATAAAAACCGAGAACATCGGGATACGTATCGAGGATATGATTTTGATAACTGAAAATGGCAACGAAATTCTGTCGAAGGCCATAGTAAAAGATATCACCAAGCTTGCCCAATAGACCGAGGGACGGTAAACTGTATATTAGTCTAATCATTTTTTGGAGAAACAAATGAACATTTTTGGATACATCGCAATCGTCTCAATGATAATAATGACAATCTTGATTTTGCTACAAACGCGGGGTGCTGGACTAGGCGCTGGTCTTGGTGGCGGTGGCGAAGTTAACATCGTCCGTCGAGGTACAGACAAAACAATCCACCAGATTACAGTCGTTTCAGCAATTGTTTTCGGACTATCTTTGATACTAATTGTGCTTTCATAAACGCAAGCGGGGTTATTGATGCAACTTC
>JAYUAP010000075.1:0-1663 GCA_043741255.1 Candidatus Saccharimonadota bacterium
TTTTCATAAAAATCACCCTCGATACCAACCGATTGTCCGTGCTCTTTTTCTTTGACACGCATCTGTAAAACAGACCTAGAGGCATATTGTCCTAGCATAGCAGTAAGAGTTAGGCCACCTTCTGGGACACCTATAATGTGGTCTGGCCAGCTGATATCATCAAATCTTTCTAAAGTTTTGGCGTAACAGCCTAGTATACGATCCCTGACTAAAAGCTGTTCATCGGCATTCAAAATACTTCTCTTGTCAGTTGAGCCCAGTGGCCGTAGATTAAAGTAAACTGGCGACCATTGTTTAGACTTTAGTATAAAATCACCAAATTTGACTAGGCCTCGTTCATGTAAATCAACGGATAGTTGCTCTTTATCCATATTATTTATTCCTACTTTTCCAAACTTTTGTCCGAGCTATTTCTTTTATAACTTCCTGGGTTGCTTCTAGGCGTGAAGTTCTTTCCGGCGGGTCAGTAATAGCACGACCAACCACCAAAAAATCTGCTCCAGCGTTTACTGCCTGAGAGGGAGTACCTACACGCTTTTGGTCTTTTGGTTTTTCCGACCATTTTGGAACAATACCCGGCACAACCAATAGTAAATCTTTGGTGTATTGGTCATTTCTGAGCATTTCTACTTCGTCAACCGCACAAACCACTCCATCCAAGCCTGCTTCCACGGCCATTCTGGCAAACTGCATTACTTTCTTTTTTGGCTTATCGCCATAAATATCTAGACATTCTTGTTCAGACAAAGAAGTCATGACGGTAATCCCTAGTAGGCCGGCTCTAGCGTTGCCGTTGTCAAATTTATTTCGCTCAAAATAATCTTTATGACGACCTAAGGCATTGTCCCGGGCCACTACGGCAGACTTCATTGATTCAACACCAGAACTAGCATGAATAGTAATGAATTTTGGTAACCGCAGGGCAACTTGTTCTACAGATTCTTCCATAGCACTAGGAGTTCTGTTAAATTTGGCGTCTAACATAGTCTGAAAACCGTTATAATGACAGGTTCTGATAGCACAGCCAGCGCCAAACGGGTCGATTATAGACTCGACCTTTGCGTTTCCTATATCACGGCGTGTTTCACGCATAATACTAATAGCTGTATCCCAGCTCATGTTATCAAGCGCAAGAATTACGCTATCTCTTGGTTCTATTATTTTTTCTCGGAAAGCTTCGGCGGACATAAACTTCTTTCTGCCACCCCGGGATAAAATTAGTTGTTTAATTTTATTATATATTAATTTTAGCTCTTATACTTTAAAAATTGTGTGGTCTGTTAGTTTTAGTTAAAGTCAAAAAAGCTTATACTTATCTATATGAATGACAAACCTGAAGATTTTTGGAAAGATAAACTAAGCGACGAGCAATACCGGATTTTAAGAGAAAAGGGCACAGAAGCACCTTTTACCGGAAAATACGTCGACAACCACGCCGACGGGTCATATCACTGCGTCGCTTGCGGAAATATATTGTTTAATAGTGACACCAAGTTTGAGTCAGGTTCTGGGTGGCCAAGTTTTACGAATCCTGCAAATTTAGAACATATAAAATTACACGAAGACAACACGCTTGGCATGCAACGTACCGAAGTAAGCTGCGCTAATTGTGGCGGACATTTAGGTCATGTTTTTCCTGACGGACCGGCCGAACAAGGTGGTC
>JAYUAP010000076.1:0-1631 GCA_043741255.1 Candidatus Saccharimonadota bacterium
ATGTGCGATTTTGACTGACATTTCCGTCGTAACCGCGCAAGCTTACAAGATGCTATCTTGGGACAGAAGGCTGATACGGACCTGGAGTAAACACTGACCTTCGAACATCAGTTGACGTTTTTGAGCAAACGTAGGCTGCACCGATTATGAACACAATACCCTGGATTGAATATGAACTAAATCCACTTACCTCAAAAATTTGATGTGCAAACAAGCCCACGAAATAGGCAAAGCAAAATTGCATCGGAGCATCGACCCTACCTGAAATAACTATTTTTTTGAAACTAATAATAAGAATATAAGCTAAAAATAATATGAAAATACCTGTTGCA
The DNA here is from genome assembly GCA_043741255.1 of Candidatus Saccharimonadota bacterium. Lineage (GTDB taxonomy): Bacteria > Patescibacteriota > Saccharimonadia > Saccharimonadales > 2-12-FULL-41-12 > JALHOM01. The sequence goes on from JAYUAP010000076.1 coordinate 333, forward strand.
ATCACCCCCGATTCGACCGCAAGTTGGATATAGTAGTTATGCGCACTAACAACAAAACCGTCCGGACCTTTAAAGTTTGATTGCCCTGGTCCCAAACCAAAGTAAGGATTTTTGGATATTATCGAAAATGCTTTTCTCCAAACTTCGTCTCTTCCAGTTAACGCATTTGACGACAATCTTTGAATTAAAAATGTGTAATCGTTAACCAGAATTGATAATACAGCGAAGCCGGACAGCCCTACTAAAAAATACAATTTCGTTTTTATATTTGTTGCAGTAAATATATACACAAGCAGTACGAGCAAGGCCATCAAAATGGATGCCCTTGATGCAGTTGCTAAAACCCCGATAAAGGTTAGTGTCAACAGCACGGTAGACAGGACCTTCATTAGCTTATCATCCAAAGTTTTCAGGAGAAAACACAGTAAGGCGACCTGTAGCGAAAATAGCACGCCGAGCGTGTTCGGGTTTGCATATACTCCTGTCACTCTAGAAAATATCGCCTCACTGCTGGCACCGATTAATTCATTATCCAGATATGAATAATAATCCACAGTGACTAGACCAAATATTATTGCAGCTGATACCAGTGAAAGCACTATTGAGAAAAATAGGCTGGTCAGCAACAGATGATGCGGCCCTCCGTCGCGATAGTAAAATATTAGCGAAAGAATCAGCAACAGCATCAGAAGTGGCCCATTGATGAACCCTGCGATACCCTGCCACAAACTGCCTCCAGCGATTGCAGCTAAAAAGTAAATCGAGGTGTGCGCAATTAAAACCCAAATCGCCCAAGTTGATTTCCAACTTGTGTATTTACGAAAACTGGTTAGCACAATCAGTATGATTGGTACATACATCAGCGTTCTAAGTAAAATCTTAGTTTCCGGCCTGATGATCTGTATTGAACTGAAAAAGATTAGTCCCATCAAAACAAACATTCCAAAGCCCAATAATGTGGATCTAGATATCGACATCATTTAGTTTGTATTTCCAATGCAATTAAATTTTATTTGTTTTGCGTTTGTAGTTTATGATGCAACGATAGCCGACGTTGCATTAAAAACTCGATACTTAGTCCGCTCGCTTGCCAATATATGTCACAAGATCGGCTATTTCCTTTTTGAACCAGACCAACATCACTCCAGTTAGTAAAGCCCATCCAACACTGTGATGAACAACCATTTGATTGCCGATCAGGGCAGTGGTTATTGCAAGCATCAAGATACACACCACGCTAGCGTAAATTTTAAAGCGAGATATTGGACGCCAAAACCGTACAGAGACTTCAGTGCGGGC
>JAYUAP010000077.1:0-1600 GCA_043741255.1 Candidatus Saccharimonadota bacterium
GGCGGAGTGATTCCCGAATGGCTCCAAAGGTTTTCTCTCCATGAACAATAGTGACTGGTACTGTGACAACACTAAACTGTTCGGCATTACCACCTTCAGAGAGTAATTGTAAGTACCGATAAGTTACCTCGTGATTTACTTTTGAAAATGTATTCGTTAAATGCGTTCCTTCAGTTCGATGCTGCCTGAGAGACAAATTTGTCATCAATCTGCCAAGCGGGTTGGCAAAGGTTGTGTAATAAGCGTACCAGCCTATTTTCCCCATTTGCGGCGCGATAAAGACTTTAAAATACCAGGGAAAGTAGGCAAAGGGGTCAATCAGAACTAAGCGCTTGAGATTTTTTGTCTGACCTTTCTCAAGCAGATATTTTGCAACAAAAAGACCTAATAAACCGCCACTACAACTACCAAGAATCGTCATTGGCGCGTTCGGTAATAACTCAATTCCAGTTGCTATCTCTTGAACTAATTGTGTAATTGTCCATTCATTCGGAGCGGGTGAGTTTCCGTTGCCTGGCAAATCTGCACTATAGAAAGTTACATTTTCAGGTAAATATTTAATTAATGGGAAAAACGTTCGGTGGTCACCACTCCAGCCGTGTAATCCAACGAAAATATTTTCTCCCGAACCATATTTGGCAAAATACATAGGATACTCAGCGCACGGTAACTCTTTCAATAATCCGTTCCGCCGTTAACTTCCCGCTTAATAAAACCATCGGCATTCCGGTTCCAGGGGTAGTGCTGGCTCCAGTATAGTAAAGACCCTCTATCTCGGATGAGTAGTTACGCGCACGAAACGGGCCAACCTGAAAGAAGGTATGGGCGGCTCCAAATGCCGATCCGTCAAATAAACCAAACCGTTCTGACCATTTCTCCGGTGTAAAGACTTCTTCAAAAATAATCTGGTCTTTGAATAATTCTATGCCGTGACTTTGTAAGCGGCTAAGTACAGTTTCTTTTACTTCTTGTACTGCCTGTTCCCAATTGATCTCTGGCAACTGACTTAATACAGGAGTCGGGACAAGGACGAACATGGTAGTATCTCCTGATGGTGCAAGATTAGCATCTGTCGCTGAAGGAACACTAACGTAAAAAGGTAAGTGTTCCGGTATTCTTTTATGCTTAAATAAGGCATCAAATGCACCTTTATAGTCATTCGGCAAAAATATTGTATGATGTCCCAGGTTATTCACTTTACCTTTAATTCCCCAGTAATAAGTAATGACTCCGGGCGTCATTTTTTGCTTAACCTTTTTCGGCCTGTCTGGCTGAGCCAAAAGCGTATTATAAGTGGTAGGGACATCAACATTTGAGATAACTACTGATGAAAAACGTGAATCCCCATTTACCAATTCGACGCCTTCTGCCTGACTATTATTTACAATAATTTTTGCTACAGGATGATTTGTGTAAACCTTCACTCCTAATTCAAGCGCCAGTTTCTCAATTCCTTCAACCAAACCATAAATCCCACCTCTCGGCAGCCATAAACCATAGGCCAGTTCGCCATAGGGTAAGATTGTGAATAAACCTGGTAAATCAAAAGGTGAGCCACCCAGATACATTCCGTACGATCCAAACGCCTGACGAATATAGG
>JAYUAP010000078.1:0-4041 GCA_043741255.1 Candidatus Saccharimonadota bacterium
TTTGAGCTTTGAGCTTTAAACTAAACTCATGGCTTTTGAGGATTTTAAAACTAAGGATTCAGTTGTGGTGGTCTATACCGGCGACGGCAAGGGCAAAACCAGTGCATCGCTTGGACTTTTGGTTCGCGCTCTTGGTACACGCTGGAATGTAGCCTACATTCAGTTCATCAAATATTGGGGTGTGGGTGAGCATAATTTTATTCGCGATATTAACGAACTTTATGAAGACCAGATGTATTTTTACAAAGGCGGCAAAGGGTTTTATAACGCCGGCGAACTAAGCGCATCTGATATAACCACCCAGCAGCATAAAAAAGCTGCACAAGAAACATTTGCCGAGGCCCTAAAAGCTGTAAAATCTGGTAAGTTTGACCTCGTAATTTGTGACGAAATAAATAACGCAGTCCACGACGGTTTACTGAGTATTAAAGACCTAGAAAAGTTATTAGACGCCCGAGCCAAAAACACCAGTCTTTGCTTTACGGGCCGCAATTTTCCTAAAGAACTATTAAAAAAAGTCGACATCGCCACCGAAATGACCAAACTAAAGCACCATTTCGACGACAAATACCTAGCTAACCCCGGAATCGATTACTGAAAAACTATGGACTGACTTCTTCTGCAATTGAACTTAGGGTGTGGGTAACTAGCTTTGTTCTAAGCCACATAGCGGGATAGTGCCACATTTTAAATATCCGCCTTGGCGAAACACTAGCCTCCATTTTTTTACTAAAATAAACTTTTGATCCGATAGTTGTCACATGGACTGCTAAATCCATGTCTTCATGAATATCATTTCTCAGACAAATCGAGGATGATACTTCTTGCCACGTAGACCGCATAATGAACATGTTTGACCCAAAGAGTGTTCGGTGCCCTAAAAATAAATGACTTGTCCAAAAATAAAGGACCCTGTGTCCCCAAAAAACTGCCATTTTTAGATCCCAATCTCTAAAGTCACATGGGCCTGTGACTGCACCACTATTATCATCTAAAGATAAGGCTAGTGCTTTGACATTAGCAACCCAACTAGACTTAAGGTTAGTGTCAGCATCTATCCGAGCAATTATATCTGAGCTAGCTTTATTAAACCCAGAGTTGCGAGCGTAAACAATGCCTTGAGTCGTCTCTTGTATTAATGTAGCGAAGGAATACTTTGATACTACTTCTGCTGTCCGATCTTTGCAATTATTATCAACCACTATTACTTCATCTGGCATTATAGTCTGGTTAGCAATAGAGTCTAGGCAAGCACCGATATAGCTTTCTTCGTTTTGGGCTGGTATGATTATTGAAAGCGTAAGTGCTTTAAGATTGTTGTGGCTCACAACTAGATCATACTAAAGTGATGAAGAAGCGTAAAACTAAAAGTAATAAAAAAAGTACATCGGTCAATAATTTCAAGAGAGTTTTCTCAAAATGGTGTGGGCTGGTTTTTTTCTGGTTACCTAAAAATCGCTGGCTTAGAATACCAATCATCACCATATTGCTTGCCATAGGACTTTTTATAACTGGCAGTTATGCAATTGCACAGTGGTACATCTATGGTAATCGCAACGAACCTATCCGCTACGGAGTGACCTTTATACCAGAATACGCCGAAAGTCTTGGTGTTGAACCAAAAGCAACTATGCAAGCAATCATAGATGAGTTAGGGGTGCGTAATTTCCGGCTGGTTAGTTACTGGGATCAAATAGAAGCCACACCAGGTATTTATGATTTTTCTAAACTGGATTGGCAATTTAAAAAAGCCGAGGCTTCCGGCTCTAAAATTTCATTAGCTATTGGCTTACGTCAACCGAGATGGCCAGAATGTCATGAACCTACATGGGCCAAAGGTAAACCAGTATTTGATTTTTACCCCCAACTTACAAACTACATGACAGCCGTAATTAAAAGATATAAAAATAATCCAGCACTAGAGAGTTATCAATTAGAAAATGAATTCTTTTTAAGTGTCTTTGGTGAATGTACTGACTTTACTCGTAGTCGATTAGTAGATGAATACAATCTAGTAAAAAACTTAGATCCCCACCACCAAATTATCATTAGTCGTAGCAATAACATTATTGGCGTACCCGTAAATGAACCAATACCTGATATCTCGGCTGTTTCTGTTTATAAACGAGTTTGGGACAAAGATTATACCCATCGTTACGTTGAATATCCATTCCCAGCATGGTTTTATGCCACACTTGCAGGCACCGGTAAAATCATCAACGGCAAAGACTTGGTCATACACGAACTTCAATCCGAACCGTGGCTACCACGAGGCTATGATATGCGTACCGCACCGATTTCAGAACAGAATAAATCACTGAGTCCCGCAAGATTAACTAGTCGCATGGAATACGGCCGAGCAACTGGAATTAAATATATAGATGTTTGGGGAGTAGAGTGGATGTACGCACGTAAAATAAACTTTAACCAACCTGATGTTTGGGATACACTTAAAACTCAGCTAAAAATTCAGAATTAAACTCTTTCTAATACGTAAATTTTGTGGCTAAAAACTAGATAAGAGGAAAATGATTTTTCGGCCACAAGTTTGTATTTTTTATCTTTAAATAATTGTTTCCAGCCTTCGTCTGTACGATTAGAATGCGGATGACCACGAAATTCTAAATTAAACAAACTATCAAAAATAAAAGTAATCCAGCGCCGTAGTTTGGACTTATAAACATCCTCCATAATTATCACCCGTTGCGCTACTCGCATAGCCTCACTTAGCAAATTCTCTTGATTTGTTATGTGGTGCAATACAGTTATAACGAGCCCTACACTAAAAACGTTATCCTTAAAAGGAATTTTCTGTCCATTATAAATAATCGGGTCAAGACCTTTAACCATACTTAGATTAACAACGTCTAAAGCCGTAGTCTCGTAACCTTCAGTGTTTAGCCGTTCAGTAATATTACAAACACCAGCGCCAACATCTATAATCTTAGCACTAGAACCAATAAACTCGTGAAAAACCGCTATCAAACCCTTCGCCCGCCTATCGGCCAATACATAAATAACTCTTCTTAGTAATTCTGTTTTTTGAATAAACCGTATAATCATCTGCTTATTTTAGCAGATAGTATCATCGATGATGTCCGCTTGCTATAAATCCCTCTATGCTATTTGCTTTCATGTTTGGGCAAGCCTGCTCGTTATTGTGCGTAGCCGTAAAATGACGTTGTTTATCGGGGTCAAAAGAGACAAAATACGACACATTTACTCCGGCGCTTGCTAATCTCTGATAATCCGTTGCTAAAAAATTGTGAGGATATAATTGGTCAGCTTGTTGTCCCAATATAGCCAACCTAGCAATTCCACTTCCGGCAAAAACTTCAGGGCTTAGAGCGCCCTCACGGCTGATTTCTATTACTTTTCGATTGTCCGAGGCCATGTGCCAATAAGTACTTCATACACGACCTGGTTGATTTGCTGGCAATTTCAGATGTCTCTGCATCGGTTCTTTTTTTCTCTGCTTGCAAATTTCTATTGTTGCGCTTGGCTAAACCCCATAGATTATCCTGCTTGAGCATACCGCTTGGCGCTAACGGTGAGCCCGAAGTGGTTGTTTCGATAATCCCAGGTAGCATAAAAAATGTTCCTAGAGGGTGCACGCATGGATTAGCCTCTAGCACCGAATACTTTATAGATCTTTCTGCTCCTCTGTCTAGTACTTGAGGAGATCTGATGGCTTCTAGGTTTTGGTCTGTAACTACTTCTATGGCCGGGCTGATATCCGCATTTGAACTTAAAGTTATAGACTTCAATACTTTGCTTGTAGTTGAGTCGAAGGATTGTCTATTTATTAATCTATTATACTACGTATTGTAAAAAATGTCAACATAGATCATACTATATCACTGTTATGGCTAAGAAAAAGTCCGCTGGACACCAGACCAAGAAAATAACTAATAAGCGCGCCAAGTTTGACTACGACTTAGGCGATAGCTTTGTGGCGGGTCTAAGTTTGACCGGAGCCGAGACGAAGGCTTTGCGCATGGGACACGGACATCTTCGCGGTTCTTATGTCACAGTAAACAA
>JAYUAP010000079.1:0-4036 GCA_043741255.1 Candidatus Saccharimonadota bacterium
GTTGTAGAACCTACTCATGAAGAGCTAGAAAAGTTAGTTGAGTTATTTAATTTGGACCTTGACCTGCTAAAAGACGCCATAGACATATATGAAGCTCCACGTGTAGAAATAAGCGAAGTTTCTACCTACGTTTTCACTAGGTATTGTTACCCAGAAGGTAAAGATATTGCTACTGAGCCACTTTTGATTATTTATACACCGGATAATATTGTAACCGTAATGCGCCGGGGCCACGAAGTCCTGGACCAAATTATCGATGGTAAGGTAGAAATTTTGACTACCCAGCGGACTAAAATTTTCCTAAGGATTTTAGAGCAAATTAACCATTCGTATCGTCTACAACTTAACCAAGTCAGCAAGCGAGTTTTGCAAATCCGCTCCAAACTTCGTCAGAGCGAGATTACCAATTTTGAATTCGTCAGCTTTATAGAACTAGAAGAAGATTTAAACGAATTTTTGACAGCACTTCAGCCACAATCTGCCGTGCTGGTAAGTCTACGGACTGGTCGCTACATGAAATTATACGAAGACGACCAAGACCTTATAGAAGATTTGACCCTGAACACCACCGAGTTAATTGAGCTTACCAAGTCGCGTTTGCGTACCTTAGTTAACATTCGCCAGGCTTATGACACGATTGCTACCAACAACCTAAACAAAACGTTCAAGCGCTTGACATCTATCGGAATTTTCTTGACGGTACCGATGATATCGGCCGGCTTTTGGGGCATGAATGTGGCGGTACCAATACATGACTATGAACACGCATTTAGTATTGTTGTGATTGCTACTGCGTTAGTTACATTCATCACAGTGTATTACTTCCACAAAAAACACTGGCTTTAAGATTGATTAATATAAGCTAAAGTGTTATAATTTATACAATCTTTTATAGTATTTAAACAAAAGGAAAATTTTGTCAGTCGTAACCCAAGACCCAGCGAAAATTCGCAATATTGCAGTTATTGCCCACGTAGACCATGGTAAAACCACTTTAGTTGATGGGCTTTTGAAACAGTCCCAGACTTTTCGTGATAACCAAGCGGAAATGAGCCAAGACCTTATTATGGATAGTGGCGACCAAGAAAAAGAGCGTGGCATTACGATAACTGCCAAAGTTACTGCTGTCCAACATGGCGATTACCGGATAAATATCATAGATACTCCTGGACATGCTGATTTTTCTGGCGAGGTTGAGCGTACGCTAAACATGGCCGATGGTTGTCTGCTAATTGTTGATGCGCAGGAAGGGCCGATGCCTCAGACCAAATTTGTGCTGAGCAAGGCGCTAATGGCAGAATTAAAGCCTATTGTGATTATCAACAAAATTGATAAATCTGGCTCACGAATCAAAGAAGTAGAAAATGAGCTTGCTGACTTATTCTTAGAGTTGGCTGTGCATGAAGACCAGCTTCATTACCCGGTTTATTATGCGATTGGTCGCTCTGGCAAAGCTTGGGAAACCATCCCGGAAAATCCTGACGCTGACGCTGACTTGGACGTTATTTTTGATGCGATTGCTGAGCATGTCCCGGCGCCAGAAGTTGACCCGTCTGCACCATTCCAGATGTTGGTAACAGCACTTTCTTGGGATAGTTACAAAGGTAAGTATGCGATTGGCCGAATCACTAGGGGCAGGGTTAATCCCGGTTCGCAGGTAGTTTTATGCAAAAAAGACGGGTCGTTACAAAAGGCCAAAGTTGACACAGTATATATGAGCCACGGGGTAAGTAAGTTTGAAGTACCGGGCGGTGTAGCTGGCGATATCGTCCTACTTACAGGTATTGCCGACGCTAAAATTGGCGAGACTATTGCCGACGCTGAAAATCCAGAAGCATTGCCAGTGCTAGAAGTTGAAGCCCCAACTCTAAAGATTTATTTAGGTCCTAACACTAGTCCATTAAAAGGTACAGAGGGCGAGTTTACGACTTCACGTCAAATTAGTGACAGACTACAAAAAGAGCTGGAAGTAAATGTTGGTTTAACAGTACATGACGAAGGAATTGGATTTTTGGTCGCCGGTAGAGGTGAACTACACTTGAGTGTTTTGATAGAAACTATGCGACGTGAGGGCTTTGAATTTGAAGTTGGACGTCCGCAGGTTGTTACTCGTGAAGCGAACGGAGTAGTTGAAGAACCACTAGAAGAACTGATTGTGGAAGTTCCGGCCGAGCATGTTGGTACGGTTCAGATGGAAATGGGTTCACGTAAAGCAATGCTAAAAGAACAATTTTCTATCCCCAAAGGTGTCACAAAGTTAGTTTATGAACTACCCACCAGAGCATTATTGGGTGCAAAAGGAATATTGCTGACTAACACTAAAGGCACTGTCATTATGCACAGCCTGACGGCTGGTTATCAGCCAATGGGCGCTATTTTGCAACAACTCCGTAGTGGTGTACTAATTTCGTACGAAGCAGGTATCACAACACCATATGCACTCCAAAATGTCGAGGCTCGTGGCTCATGTTTTATTGGCCCAGGAGTTAAAGTATATGCCGGTCAAATAATCGGCCTAAATACCAGGCAAGATGACATGGAAATTAACGTTTGCCGTGCAAAACAGCTTACTAACATGCGTAGTAGCAGTAGCGACGGCGTGGTGCAGTTAACCCCGCCGATTATTCTAAGCTTAGAACAATGTCTGGATTTTATTGAAAAAGATGAACTACTAGAAGTAACCCCAGATAACCTCCGTTTACGTAAAAAAGAACTAGACCCCAACAAGCGAAAACGTGCTAAATAGCTGTGTTATATCTATAAACATTGTTTAATACATTAATGAGTATAGGGGAGAGTCTTCCAGGTATGAGTCCGCGGGCTGAAGAAGTGCCTTTTGCTAGAGCAAGGTACATGCTTCAAGATGTAACCCCGGCTTTGTGTGAGATTTATCACAGCCACAACCGGTCTATAAAAGGTAAAATGTATACGGAAGTGTGAGGCTTCCCAAGAACCTCGGATATGCCCGGGGTTCCATTTTTTTGCCCCAAAAAGCATGTCCGTATATAGTGATTATTTGCAAAATCCGCCGATGTAATTTAGGCTAACTACAATGGAACCTATCTTACTTGCATGTGTTAGTGCCTTGGCGGCCGAATTTGGCGGGTACTTGGCGCTCGGTAAAAGAAAAAAACTAAATTTGACACTAGGTTTTACCGCTGGCGCACTACTTGGACTAGTAGCGTTTGATTTATTACCAGAAATTTTTAAGATAGCTAGTAGCCAAAACTTAGACCCAATTTGGCCTATGATTGCACTGGCTAGCGGTTTTTTATTGTTCCACACTGTAGAAAAAACTATCTTGATACACCACTCTAACGAAAAAGACTACGCTGTACACCATCACCCTCACGTTGGCTACATAAGTGCGCTGGCACTAATAGGTCACAGTTTTTTGGACGGAGCGAGTATCGGTTTGGCGTTTCAGGTAAATAACTCTGTTGGTATCGCCGTGGCTATCGCAGTTATTGGTCACCGTTTTGCCGACGGATTCAACGGAGTAAACTTGATGTTAATTAACAAAAACACGCCAACTCAGGCCAAGAAAGTACTGTTAATTGTGGCACTTGCCCCGATTTTAGGAGCTATTTTCACATTATTCTTTATGTTACCAGAGTCAGCATTGGCAATATATCTGGGCTTTTTTGCTGGATTTTTAATATATATTGGGGCGAGCGATATTTTACCCCAGGCCCACAGCAAAGGTTCTACGCGCGAAACTATTGGTCTGACAATTTTAGGCACTTTGTTTATGTTTTTTGTAACTCGTCTACTAGGATAGTGACTAAAAATTCTTCACCGTAAGCTATAATAAAAGATATGGAAACAGCATTGGTGGTTTTGGGTCTGGCAAACATTGTCCTGATATATTTGTTTGTCAAAAACCAAAACAAACCTAGCGGAGACACTGCGTCACTAATAAAACAAGACATCACAACACTATCAGAGAATGTCACTAAACTAAAAGACAGCCTGGGCGCGCAGATAAATGACCGGCTAGACAAAAATAATGAACAAATGCAAAAGTCGATGATTA
>JAYUAP010000080.1:0-9220 GCA_043741255.1 Candidatus Saccharimonadota bacterium
CTCGAGTTTGCGGATAATCTCTAGTGCCATAGTGGCAAAGCCATAAACACCACCTGTTGGCACACCATCTTTAGTGCTCAAATTCGGCATCGCAAAATAACCGCGATAAAACACACTTTTACCATCGATTACCACTAACTTTTTTTTCTTCTCCGCCATACTAAGGAGTATTATACACCCCTGAATATATTCTAACTTCTTATTACTTCTTCAAGATCTTTTAGTTTTGACGCGATTACATATAACTCACCAGGTATTTGATTTATTGGAGTTTGCTCAGGAACTCTATCTTCAGCGATTTTACGAAGATTATTTCTGCCATACATTCCTACAGTAAAAGCACGTCCTGCCTCTTGTCCAGCTTTCACAACATCCAATGCTCTGGACGCATAAGTGTTACTTGTATTAAGGCCGATAACAGAACTATCATCACCTTTAGTGCTCAACCAGTCACTAATAAAACCAAGTAATCTTGCACCGTCAGGCTGATTACGATATTTATTCTTACCTGCTTCGTCTACATAATCTTCACGATCAACTCTTAGCACGTAAACAGCTTGTCCATCTATATTACCGACTCTGAGTAATTGACCATTGGCCTTTGCAACATTTCTGTTACCTTCTGTAATTTCATAGCCAAACCCAGTATCTTGTAGCTCTTCATGAACAAACCCTTCGGATTTTGATGCCAAAAAAGCAGTCATATCAAACTCAGTCATATCGGCTAAATCCTTAACTTCTATCCCATAGCTTTCTACCAAGAAAGTTTTTTCATCATCACCAATCTTTCTGTGAGCCGAGCCGGCAAAAATCTTAACACCGCTTGCGATGTTAGCTTCGGCTAATATTTTCCAAGGCTTACCACCTTCCAGAACGTCATAATCTGCTCCAGATGGAATATCCATTTCAGACCCAATACCAAATCGCCCAGCAATTTCACGTAATTTAACCTCTTGGTCTGAATTAATATCTAACTTTAATACATCATCCCTTACTTCGGTTGGTGGCAAAAAAACTTCTAATGGGTTGTTGTTCTCTTGGCCTGTTACCACCTGAACTGCTTCATGCAACCAAGCATTTTGTTCCATAATGCGTTGTTCTAACGTTGACCCGTTTTCAAATTCACTCATCTGTTCAATACCTTTCCAAAAAATCACAAAAGTTATACCTTTGATTAAGAACATTATATTATTTTGCACAGATTTAGTCAATATTATTATTTTAAATCTTAGAAGTTAATTACATTTTGTCAAATCAATATTGACGTTTATTGTACTCCGTGATAGATTGAGTGTATGGACGACAAAACGTTGATTTCAATAGGACTTTCACAAAATCAAGCACGAGCTTATAGAGCGTTAGTTACTAGAAAAAGCTTGAAACCATCAGAGCTTTCCAGGCTTATCGGCGAAAGTCGAACTAATTCCTATGCGATACTGGATAAACTTACGGACATGAACTTAGCCACTAAAATAGATGAAAACAAAAAATTTACTTACTACCCTGCCAGTCCACTAGCACTAAAAGAAATGCTCGAAAAGCAACGTAAAGAAACAGAAAGAAAAATAGCAGAGTTAGATCGTAAGATGCCACAAATGATGAGTGCGTATCAGATTGGGGGCGAAGCTCCAAAAGTAAAACATTATAAAGGTAAAAAAGAATTGGAGCAGATGTATATAGAACAAATGGAGCAACCAGGTCGTGAACTTTATTTTATTAGATCAAAAGCCGATGTTCCCTACTTCTCTTATGCCAAAATGGATGAAATTAGGCTCTTGGCGCCAAAGTATAAAAAACGCAGATTTGGCATAACACCGATTGTATTTTACAGCCCAAACGACCCACGCAGAGACTCGAAAAGTAACTTAAAGCGCGCATGGATAACTCACGAGGAATACCTCTCGCCAGTAGAATGGGTTGTTTCAGGCAACACTGTCCAGGCAATACTAATGAAAGATGAAGGGTACGGCTTAAGCATAAACAATCCTGAAATTTCTGAAAGCTTTCGAGAAATACTTAAACTACTTTTTAAATATATAAAAAGTAGCCCAGACTACGATAAACTACCTAAACTAGCAAAAGTCACTGATTACGATAAATAATTGCTTAAGGCTTTTTCGACCTCAGATTTGAAAATTTCTATATTAGCGTCGATATTTTCTATAAACACGTCAGAAATTCAAAGCTATAAACAGTAAATTAATACTTCGGTTATAGATTCCCGTTCACATCTATAATCGAACATTTATTAGCCTTGTTTAGCGATAGCTAATCATCATCGTCAGAAGATTCTTGATCTTCCAAATGGAACATATTGATAACTGTTGTTCGGTCTGGCTCTGAGCAGTCGTTGTGGTCATCGTCATCGTCATCGCGATTCGGGCAACGATGATCGTTGGATTTCCAGTCAGCAGAAGTATTAGTGTCAACTTTAGCTTTTTTGCGTTTTATACGTGTGCCTTCTTCTGGTGTTTCTACGGATGGGTTGAGCTGGCTGATATCACTTCCCCAACTTAGCCCGTCAACAGATTGATTTGTGCTAGTCGCAAGACTTAGACTATCACCCGCATACTGCAAGCCATCAGCCAACCATGGTGTTATACGCAAAGTATGTTTTTTCTTGAGTATTTGTCCGCTTGGTAAAGTCACTATTACTCCGCTATTATCTTTGATTTTCCAGCCACTTATATCTACATTTTGTTTGGTTGGGTTATAAATAATAATATCTGGTCGTTTATTGGCAAGTGTTGAATTATCAGTGGAACAACGCAAAGTCAGTTGACGGATCAAAATTCCAGACAATGAAGGCTGTGGAACCACAGCAGAAATAGTGTTGCCACTGAGTGTGGCATTAGTCATGAGTGATGCCTGGACCGGTACGTAAACAAGGCAAGCTATTGTCACAAATAATCCTAAAGTTTTGAGCGCTAAACCAGCTTTTTGCTTTTTTGAGCGTCGAAGTTTGCGTAGCCTTATATTGTTAGAGGCAAAATATGGCGCAGACGTCCTATAATATTCACTCAATCGTTTAATCTCACTTATAACAACTGCTAATGCCGGAATATAAATCAACAAAATCAGCCCGATTGGTTGACGCACGACGTCCACCGCTGTACCGGCATATGGCACACTCTTTTTTACGCTTCCCAGGATCTGATTTTCTAAAACTCCTACATCCGGCAAAGTGTTGGCATCGCCTTTTGTTACAAATTTGTTCTGATTAGCTGTACTAGGTAACTCTATTATTCTGTGAGTTACCGTCTGTTGCTTATTTGCAGGATTTATAAAAGTAATCACGTCCCCGACAGCCAAATCACTAGCAGGAACGCTTTTTACTACTACAAGATCGCCTTTTTGTAGAACCGGAACCATACTGCCACTCTGGACGCTAAACAGCTTACCGTGCTGAAAAAACAGCAAACCGAAGCCCACCGCTACTGCCAAAATCAGCAGTAGCGAAGTAATACGCAGAGCTGGTTTAATATATATCCAGTTCATTTTGTGATTTTATTCTATGCCTATATTGGTAGCAGTGGCGCACCAGTAAAGACAATGTTAAAGTTTGTTGAGCTGGCACTTCCACCACTAAATGCATCGGCATCCATTTGGACTTTTGCAATGCAGTTAGCAATATTAGAGCCTGTGTACGGCAAATTGTTTGGTGTCATTGGTCCCCCTCCACTGGCGTGACCAGCCACCAAAGCCGCAATATCAGTCGTTAGTGCAAATATATTAACACCTGCCGTACAACTAAGTATTAGGTCAATCTTGGACAGATCAACCGGCCCTGGGGCTGGAGACACCGTAAATGTCGGTGCCACAGGTATCGACGCAGAAATGTTTAGATCAATAGTACCGTTATTTTTTAGCTGAAAGGCATTACCGCTTACTGGTACAGCCGGACCACCTGGGGGAGTACGCCAGTGAAGGCAAACCCAGCGTCTTGGGATGCAAAACTACCCGTAGATTTAACTTGCAGACCAGCCTTAGCACTGGCTATTGTGTTGTTAGTTAATGTTGCTTGGCTTTGCAAAGCAGCAAAGGTAACTCCACTTACAAGAGCTACAACTCCAGTAAAAACAGCCACTGCCCGAACTAGCGGACTAGGACGGAATTTAGAAATCATAGTATTTGTCCTCGTTTAAGAAGTTAGTTTATAAACTTTAAAGACCCTGTGATCCGGTAAAACGAAGATTAAACACTCCTACACCTGCCTGGCTACCAGTTATAGCATCTGGTAATATGTCAAAATGAATGTTGTATGTCCTTGAAGTACCTGGTCCTACTGGTAAAGAGTTACAAGGTAGTAAAACTTCACCGGCATTTAGTAATAACATAGTAGTATTCACTACAGCTGGAGGGCAAGCCGGGCTAGTTATTGAAACAGTTAAGTTTTGAAATCCACTAAAACCATACCCAAATGCCGGAGGCCCAGGCAAAACTGGAACCCTCGCACTCACATCAAGTGCAATGTCACCATTATTTCTTAAATAAAAAGTTTTTGTACTGCCAGTACCTGGTATTAACCCGGTTACGGTAAAACCAGGTTCGCTATCACTAAACGCAGTGTTGTCTGTGCTAACCCGTAAGCCAGCCGTCGCGCTTGATATTGTGTTGTTTGTTAGTGTTGCTTGGCTTTGCAAAGCAGCAAAAGTGATACTAGTCACCAGTGCGGCTACAACTCCTATTACTCCGATTGCACGTAGCAACGGATTTACTTTTAATAAACCTACCATATCTTACCTCCCATGGTTAATATTGGTACTTTTATTATCCGTTTTATCGGCAGTTGATAGCAGTGATATTTATCACAAAAACGCTATAGGTTAAAAATTTTATGCAACCAAATATGATGCTAACATTTTTTCTGCATAGTCTTTAAATTCATCAATATTAGCGCCATCATTTGCTATAAAAGCATCAGCTTTGGCTTTAACGCCTGACATATTTAAAGTATTTTCATCGCCACTATGAGTCATTTCTGCTGCTTCTTCGGCTAAAAATTGCTCAAACGTTTTTTGGTCCTCTACCCTGCCACGATTATTAGATGTAATCCGTGCATACCTAATTTTAGGGTCAGCATCTACCCAAATAACCACTCCGCCAAGTTCGTGCACCCTATCAGCTTCTCCAGGATTACGTAAACTACCCACAACAACCTTTTCATGACCTAGCTTTTTAGCATCTTCCATGGCCCTATCAACTATAGCTCCAAGACCATAATTTTCTCGCCACTCTGTACTTAGGGCCGATTTATTCGTTCTTTCCAGTGGCAAACCACGCCTTATCAGCTCGGCGGCTAACATGTCTGAGGATGACGCAAAATAAAATCCATGACGGTCGACCATAATATGGGCAACAGTATCCTTGCCACTTCCGTTTGTGCCAGCTAAACCAATTATCATATTTTTAGTATATGACATTAAATTATTCAACGAAATCCAATAAGTGATCTAATTTTCCGTTTTCTCTTAATTTTTCAAGGGTAGTAGCTTGAATTTGTCGTATTCGTTCTTTTGATAGCCCCAGTACTTTACTGATTTGTTCAAGGCTCTTTACTTCGTAACCCCCTAAACCATACCTAGATGAGATAACTATTCTTTCTTTTTCTGTAAGTAATGCCAGAGTTTCTGCGACATAATCTTTCAGCATAGCTTTTTCTACCTCACGTACGGTATTTTGGCGCTCATCAGGAAATATATCACCAAGTTCGCTGCTACCACTATTATCTGCACTTAAAGACCGATTTAAAGTATCCAAAGTTCTGGTTCTAGCATCTATGTCTTGGACGTCTTTTACATTTTTAATATCCAGATTTGTTTGTTCAACAATTTCCTTAGGAGTTGGTTCTCTACCAAATTTCTTCTCAAAGTTATACTCAAACGTGTTGATTTTATTTATCTTTTCCATCTGATGCACCGGCACTCTAATTGTCCGGCCTTTATCGGCTATTGACCTGCCTACAGCTTGTTTAATCCACCAAGTTGCATAAGTAGAGAATTTAAAACCTTTTCTATAATCAAATTTTTCAACGGCTCTAATAAGTCCGATACTGCCCTCTTGGATTAAATCACTAAATTCCATACCCCTTCCTCGATATTTTTTAGCAATCTTAACAACTAATCTTAGATTACTCTCGATCATTTTTTGCTTGGCGACCTCGTCACCTAACTCAATCCTTTTTGCCAGCTCAATTTCCTGGGAGGGTCTAAGCAACGGACTAACCCCAGCACTTTTTATCATCATACTTAAGGAAGAATCGCCAAAATTATCATTAAAATCTTCTAAATTTTGCGATGATTTTTTATTGGTTAATTTTATTTTTGAACCATTGCTGGCTTTAGTAGTTGGCGTTAGCTCAACGCTATCGGCAACAGCCATAAATTGAAGCAAGTTAGTGACATTGCTTTCCTCTGGTTCATTTTCTTCTGTGACAAAACTAATCATTTCTTTTGCTAAGGCAAGGTCACATTGCTCAGAGTTTTCTAGATCTGTAATTATATTTTCTAACAGCTCAACATTGGGGTTGGGCTGACCTAAGGCAGTTAAGTTAGAGTATAGCCCCTGCGCAAAATCAAGCAAACCATCTTGAGTTAGTTCTTCAAAGCTAATCTCAATCGGATTAAAATCTGGGTTTTGAGCTAATGCTTCTCTCGACATAAAAACATCCTACGGTTTTAAATTTATTGAACTGCAAGCAAAATTAAGCAACTATTTTATGTAGTCGTGCAACTTTCGAGCGTCTTTGTGCTTACGGAGTTTGGCCAGTGCCTTGGCTTCTATCTGTCTAATTCGCTCACGGGTTACACTAAATTCTTGTCCTACTTCTTCTAGTGTGTGGCTTTTGCCACCTTCTAAACCAAATCGTAGTTTCAGGATTTTTTGCTCACGCTCGGTTAAACCAGAAAGTACGTCGCGCACATGTTCTTTTAATAGCTGTGTGGTAGCAGACTCTTCAGGGCTAACAGTATCTTCGTCCTCAATAAAGTCACCAAGTACACTATCTTCTTCATCATCACGAACAGACGCATCAAGCGAGTGAATATCTTGCTTAATCTTCATAATGTTCTCGACTTTGTCGACTTCCATCTCCATAGCTTTGGCGATTTCTTCGTTGGTCGGCTCGCGGTTCAATTCTTGGGTAAGACGACGCTGTGTGCGCAGTAATTTGTTGATTGTTTCAAACATGTGCACAGGGATACGAATCACCCTAGCCTGGTCAGCAATGGCACGCGTAATAGCTTGTCTAATCCACCAAGTTGCATAGGTAGAGAATTTGAATCCTTTATCTGGGTCAAATTTTTCTACAGCCCGCAAAAGTCCTGTATTACCCTCTTGAATTAGGTCCAGTAGATCCAGTCCACGCCCAACATAACGCTTGGCAATACTTACTACTAGACGCATGTTGGCTTCGGCCATTTTATCTTTAGCATCTTTTTCGCCAGCTACCACACGCTGTGCTAATGCCAATTCTTCATCGGCTTTAAGTAGTGGGATCTTGCCGATTTCACGCAGATATAGACGCACTGAGTCATCAGCGATGTCGTCCATGTAATCTTTGTCGTTTAGGACAATTTCTTCTTCCTCTTCTTCTGCCCATTCATCAGTAAACTCTACCGTGGGACCAGCATCGGCAGGCGTACTAACAATTATTTTTGCAGCCGCTAGTTCCGTGTATAGTGCGTCCAAAATTTCAGTATTTTCTGGGACGTCCGGAATAGCAGCAAAGATTAATTCTTGGTCAATTTTACCGTCCTTTTTTGCCTTTGCAAAAAGAGCGTCTTTGGCTTCAACTAAAGCCTTTTTATCGTCAGCCATATTTCTTACTCCTTGGATTTTTTCAATAATTCGTCGAGTTCACGTACCTGCTTTAGGTGTTTATGAGCCTCTTTTTCATCTAATGTTGCCATCAGGCTTATTATTTGTTGTTTTTGATCTTTTACGTAAAATTCTATTAATCGAGTCCTGAGGCGCGCCGCTTCATAATATAGTTCGACCGAATCAACGCCTGAGTATAATTCCTCGAATTGTAATGTAGCTATTTTTACATAATCTTTGATTTCATTCAAGTCCCTACTGTCTTTAACGTCTCCAGAAAAGTCTGGATTGTTAACCAAAAACTTATAAAGTTTTTTAGACTGGTCACGTCTAAACATATCTTCTGTTAAATCATCTAGTGCTATTCGAATTTTGGGCATCATCATAGTTAACGCCAAAAGTTGGTCGCCAGCTTTTTGAGCATCGACTAAACTAGCAGGTACAGAATTTTCAGGCTTTTTAACCTGTTTTAGTCTGGTATTATCATTACTTTTTGTAGAATCCAGACGTGCCCTAACAGAGTTAACATCGACTTCTAAAAGTTTGGCAATATGACCAATGTAGTGGTCCTTTTCAATATCGTTACTTAATTTTTGGACCACAGGCAGTACAGCGTCGGCGAATTGTTTTTTGCCCATGGCCGACTTTATATCTAGCTGATTTTTATAGGTATTTATTAGCCAGTCTAGTGCGTAAACGTGCTCGGTTATTATATTTTTCCAGATTTGCGGGTCTTTGCGTACCAGCTCATCAGGGTCTTTACCGCTTGGGATAGTTACAACGCTCAAATTAACACCTGCTTTACCAGCGATGGGTATAGCTCGTTCTGTAGCCTCTATGCCTGCCCTATCCTCATCAAAAGCTAGGCGAACATCAGGTGAAAATCTGCCTAAAAGTTTTAATTGCATTTCTGTTAAAGCAGTCCCAGCAGTAGCAACTACATTAGTTACGCCAGTCTGGTGCGAGCTAACTACATCTAAATTTCCTTCTACCAACACGCTAAATTTCTCTGATTGAATCGCCTTTTTTGCTAGATGCAGTCCATAAACATGACGCGATTTATCATACAAAATAGTGCTAGGAGTGTTTATATATTTCGGGGCTCCGCTGGACAGCGGATCGTCATCGTTTAGCAAACGCGCAGTAAAACCAACTACTTTGCCAAATTGGTCTGCAAGCGCAATCATTATCCGTCCACGGAACATATCGTTTATGCGTCCACTACGCTCAACCGACAACCCAGCATTTTTTATTTCTGCCGGACTAAAGCCTTTTTTAGCCAAATAGCTGACAAGAGCCATGCCACCGTCTGGGCTATATCCAATCTTAAAATCCAAGATTGTTTGTTTGTTAAAAGCACGCTTTTTTACGACATAATCCAGCGCCTTTTGATTAGCCGTTA
>JAYUAP010000081.1:0-1550 GCA_043741255.1 Candidatus Saccharimonadota bacterium
CGCTACTGTATAAACTCGCTGTCCTTAAACTTTAAACCCAAAGTGTAATGCCAATTTAAGGCTAGTTTCATTTCTCTCCCTCCAGAGCACTTCGGTTTTAAACAATTAAAAACCGGCGCTCGCTCAGGCTCTTGCGATTGAGAAATGAAACTAGCCTTAAATTATCTATTAGGCAAGTCAGCGGTAATGTTATATAATCCCACTGTTAGATAGAGCTGCTAGAAGAGTTTAATCGTTCTGACAATTTAAATAAATAAGTGTTCATAAGTAGGAGCAGCTAACTGGAAAAGCGTATAACTTGCCAGGGTACCTACCTTGAAAAAGGGAGAAATATTAATGGCAACTAAATTATTCGTAGGCAGTCTTGCTTATGGCGTTACTGACGAACAGTTAGAAGAATTCTTCAAAACTGCAGGCAACGTTGTTTCAGCAAAGGTTATCATTGACCGCGACACCGGACGCTCAAAAGGCTTTGGTTTTGTAGAAATGGGAACTGAAGAAGAAGCAAAAGTAGCTGTCGACACGCTTAACGGCAAGGAACTTGAAGGCCGTGAAATTGCAGTCAACGAAGCTCGACCTCAGCAACCACGCGAAAACCGTTCATTCGGTGGTGGTGGCGGTGGTGGTGGACGTAGCGACTACGGCGGTGGTGGTGGTGGACGACGCTACTAAAATAAACTTGATTTAGTTTAATAAAAACCGACTTTCTATAAAAAATATAGTCAGTCGGTTTTTTTATGCTAAAATTAGCATTGAAAGGAGAAGCGTCGATTAAAAAGAATCCTGTTAGTAAGAAAACAGATGAGTTCTTTTCGAGTTACAGAGAAAGACGTTTCTCAAAAGGCCAAATTATTATCTTTCCGGATGAAATTAGCCGTGATGTCTATTACCTAACAGAAGGTAAAATAAAAAAATACAGTGTAAATTACAAGGGAGATGAGGTCATATTGACGGTTTTTCGCCCGGGAAGTTTTTTACCTATCGCTCAAGCTATAGACCAGCCTTTGAAGGACAGGTTTTTTTATGCCGCCGAAACAGATATCGTTACTAGACTAGCACCTACAAAAGACGTCTCAAAAATGCTTAAAAACAATCCTGATATTATGATGGCGCTTTTACACCGTGTAAATCGAGCTCTGAGCGAATTTTTGGACCGGTCGTTGTCCCTAATGGCAGGCAATGCGCTCAGCAGGGTGGCATACGAGGTCTATGTAGAAGCTAAACGATTTGGCATAGAAGAAAAAGCTGGAGCTATATATATTGATTTGAACGAAAGAGGCATCGCTGCCCGAACTGGGCTGACCAGAGAAACCGTCAACCGCGAGATACGAAAACTCAAAGAAATATGCGCTCTCAAGGTTGAGCGCCGAGGCATATTAATTACAGACATGGTGAAGTTAGAAAAAAAACTATACAAAAAACTTCTGTAAAGTTGACCTGGACTTCTGTAGTAAAAAAATATAACCTTTAAAGAAGTTAGCAAACTTTGTAAAAGCTGGGGATAACGTGAAGAAAAAACGAAAAATTAAAGGAAGTTTAACATTACCGCA
>JAYUAP010000082.1:0-1545 GCA_043741255.1 Candidatus Saccharimonadota bacterium
CTTCATGGTAATGCGGATGGTTTTTCCGGTGCGGGTCACGGCATAAAAGTACGCCCTAACCCCTGCCGAAAAAAGTAACATCGAGGAGCATGACAGCTGGATAGTCTAAACACTTTTTTGTTTTATAGCGGTTTCCGATTGAACGAATAGACGCTATAAAAGTCGAATTGCCTGCAAACATTGGGTGGAATTCTATAAAGCCTACTCATTCGACCAAAAACCGCTATAAGTCCTACAAAAAACAAAATCCCAAAATGATGGAGGTACGCAACGCGCGCTACAAAACAATACTGTCAGAAGCAGAAGCACTCGGAACTGTACTATCAAATCAAACCCAGAGTGGCGATGAAGAACAGTTCTGGTTATTTGTTACCGGCTAAGTTTGGTATAAAACCGTACCCCCCTAGAGGGTAAGCTCAAACCGCTGATTAATAATTTGGTAAACTTGTCCGTTGGATTCTGAAATAATATTGATCATAGTTGTTTCAAGATTTATGGTTACAAAGACATATTGATTGAGGTAAGGTGTTGGAACTTCTACAAACTTGTTGAGTACAACTACTCCTGCAACTTCATTAGCTTCCTTCCAACGCTGGACGAAACGGATGAAACAAATCTTCTTCCCTTTTGCCGAGCGTAGGACTTCACTGTTGATGACGCTCTTACTGCTCATACGGCGCACGTTACCTTTGCTCAATCGTTCTTTAAACTTCCATTCAAAGAAATCACTACTCTCAGCGTTGAACCTTATGCACTCGGTATCAATATCTGCTAGGGAGGTAAAAAAGTTTGTTCTCCAGAGTTTATCATCAAAGGTTCGGTTGTGTCCTTCTATGTGTGGATTGGTATATGACTGATAGGCGGCAGAAAATAATGGGGTGATATTGAGGTTGAGTAAAAACTTTACAAACCTGCCAACCTTTCCTTCGGTTACTCCAGTACCTCTAAAGCTCATGCCGTTATCTACTCTCATCACATGTGGTAGTGGATAGAGGCTCCAGAAGTCAAGCAGTTTAGTTATCGCCGATTCGGCAGTTTCCCCATAAACAAGCCAGATTTGGTAGAGTTTGAAGACTTGATAAAAACTGGTGGCAAAGATGTTTACTGGCTCTTTGGATCCACTAATATACTTCTTACCGATGAAGTCACAAGACTGTTGGACTTTGCCTAGACCTACTATTGTCTTGATGGGATACAATAACCTTGAGACAATACTCTGACCAGTTTTCTTCTTCTTGGGTTCGTGAGTTTGGAGTCCAGCTTTGCGAGTTACTTCTTTGATAAACCACTCTGAAGGTAGCGTGTCCTCGGGATAGCGTACAGAATAATCCATCTGCACAAACGGAGCGCCGACAAAATACTTTTTACTGTCTATTCTTGCTTGCTTCAAGGTTATGATTCGCTGTTCTTCTGTATCTGAATATTTTCTTTTTTTATCCTTTGTCCAACCACGACCTTCAGTATACTCCTCCTGCGATAGCCAACCGATGATTGTCTGTTTGCGAATCCTTAGCTGTTCTGCGATTTGGTTTTTACTTACTCCTG
>JAYUAP010000083.1:0-3915 GCA_043741255.1 Candidatus Saccharimonadota bacterium
GCTAGCCGGTTCCGTGCTATGTCAGCTTCACATCAGATGGCAGACGAGCAATTGGGCGACGTAAATCTGCGATTTAACCGTGCCAAAAGAGCTATTAAAGATGAGCGTTTGAAAGAAATTGTTAACGGCCTGCGCAAGGCATCAAGGGCGGTATCATGAGTGGCGTAGTTAGTTCTATAAAAGATTTAATTGTTTTGGTTAATTTTGATGAAGACCATCCAGAAATTGGCGAAATTATAATAGTTAATAATGAAGCTAAGACAGAATTACTAGTGGAGCGACTAGAAAAACACGGTAGAGCAATGTGCCTGAATGTTCGGTCCGATACATCAATCCAACGTGGCATGGTTGTAGAACGGAGCCACCACGGTATAGAAATTGCTGTTGGTGAAGAAGTCATTGGTAGAATCTTTGATGCTTTGGGCCGGCCACTGGATAATATGCCGGATGTTGACCGCGATAAACTTGGCAAAAAAGATATTTTAAAGTTGCCACCGCGTAGCACTAATTTTGAAGTCCAAAAGCCAGAAATCCTAGAGACTGGTATTAAAGTCATCGACTTTCTAACCCCACTAGTAAAAGGACGTAAAATTGGTATCATCGGTGGAGCTGGTGTAGGGAAGACCGTCTTAACCATGGAGCTAATTAACAACATCGCCAAATCTGGCTCAGGTCTGTCATTCTTTACGGGTATTGGTGAGCGTATCCGTGAAGGTCACGAACTTTATGACACGCTAAAACAGGCTGATTTGCTAAAAAACACCTGTATGTTCTTTGGACAGATGAACGAAAACCCTATTCAGCGTGCCTTAGTAGGCATTACTTCAGTTGCACTGGCCGAGTATTTCCGTGACGAGAAAAAGCTTAACATTCTGTTTTTTGCTGACAATATGTTCCGTTATGTTCAGGCCAGAAACGAGTTGGCTACAATTTTGGGCCAAATCCCTAACGAAGGTGGCTATGAGCCAACAATCTTTTCTGATGTAAAGGTGCTTCAGGACCGTTTAAGCTCTAATGAAAACGGCTCAATTACATCACTCCAGACCATCTACGTACCAGCTGACGATATTTCTGACCCAGCTGTGCAGATGATTCAGCATGAACTTGATGCTACTATCGTGTTGTCGCGTTCTGTAGCAGAGCAAGGTATACGTCCAGCAGTAGACCTCAATAAAACATCTTCTTCGCTATTAACGCCTGAAGTTGTTGGCGAAAGACACTACTTATTAAGCGTCCAGGTCCAGTCACTGTTGCAAAAGTACGATTCACTCAAAAGTATTATCGCCATTATTGGTGAAAATGAGCTATCACCAGCTGACCGTGCCGACTACGCCAAGGCCAAAAAACTCATCCAGAACTTTACTCAGGACATGTTTGTAATGGAAAAACAAAACGGTATTCCGGGACAATTCTTTACTCGTGACCAGACTCTCGCAAGTATAGAGGAAATAATTGCTTAGAAAGATTTCATATAATGCCTGAAGAACAAGCCACAAAGCCAGAGTCTACGGCTTCTAAGCCAGAACTTTCAAAAGAGCAGAAAAAGGCTGATAAAAAGGCCAAAGATGCAGAGTTCAAGAAGACATCTTTTCTTCAAATAAAGATTTATTCGCCGTTCCAGACTTATTATAACGACGAGGCAGAAAGTATATCAGCCGAAAATAAGACAGGGCCCTTCGATGTATTGGCACAACATCATAACTTCATAACACTTTTAGTTTCTTGTGAGCTGGATATCAAATCCTCAAAAAGTGGTGACAAAAAAATAAAAATTAACCGTGCAGTCATGCATGTGCGCCGTAATAATGTCACTATTTTCTTAGACGTTTAGTCAACAACAATATAGTCGAAGGCGAAGCTTTGTCCAGCTGGCGCTGGTGAGTTAGTACAAACGCTAAAACCGCTTCCGCCTCGGTTAATATAGAAGTTGAGGCTTCCAGCCGAACTTCCAACAGGCGTAACAACCACGTGTGGTGAGTTGAAAGATTGAGTAAAGCTAACAGATGCAAAACAACCTGCAACTGTGCCACCACCGGTGTTTATATTGATTGTACCGGCAGTGTCGGTACCGCTCAGAGACGTTGTTCCTCCAGACCCTAGGGCACTTCCACCAGAAATTCCAGGTGTCCCACCTCCTGCATCTATATGTCTGCTAAGTTGTAAGTCTTTGTTGACTGCCAAAGTTTCTATATTTAATCTACCCGCAGAAATTGTGCCACCAACAGTTAAGTTGCCGGTAACATTTAATCCGCTTTGGACATTTAGTTGTCCTTCAATAGTGGCGTTGCCAGAAATTTGTAGGTTACTAATCTGCACTTGGTCAAAGATACTGGTTCCAGATACGCTAATTCCAGGTAGATTCAATGGTCCGCCTACTTTAATCTGTCCCGCAACCTCTAAACTGTCACGTATTAATACTTTGCCAGCAAAGATGGCGTTAGACTCTACGCTTAGGATTTGCTTCGGGTCACCAACTTTTACATCTGTTTGACGTAGTTTTTCCAAATCTTGTTCGCTTAACGGCGTGGTACTGATTGTTTCATTAGCCTTTTTAGCCGCACTCTTGTTTTGCTGGTAGCTAATAAATGTCACAATTCCGGCGATGACAATAATCAACATGAATAGCAAAAGGTAAACATTGAATTTTCCGGCTATGCCTTTAACGCTAGGCGCTCGGCGCTTTTTTTTGATTTTTTTATCATCTTTTGTCGGTTCTGTTCCGCCTGTGGACGCAGTGGCACCGCCGGTGCCATCGGTTACTACTGTAGTCTGGGAATCCAAGCTTTCTATCTCTGTCGAGTCTAATGATTCTGATTCTGGTTGTTTATTATTATCTTCCATATTCACATAAATGCCCATTCGAACCTATCATTAATCGTAGGTTTCCAAAGTGCTATTGTTTACTATGATACTATGTATTTATAAATACATCTACAAAAAGGTTAATATGTTGTATTTTTGCAGACATCTGTCACAATTAAACTATAAGGAATATAAAGATAACTATGTTCTAAAAAGTGATACAAAAGTGGGTACCATAAAGTGAGTTATGAAATACAATAACCACCTAAATTACGAGAATAGAAAAAAACTTTTACTAAGGCTGAGGATTATTTATGCAATGATTGCCTTGTTTTTGTTTGTTGCGGTTATTTATTTTTTTGTGGGTTATCTACATGACCAAAAAACGGCCTCTAATCAATCGTCGGAATCAGAGAAAACTAGTAGTTTTATCGCACCATCAATAAATATATTCAAAACTCCATTTTACCAGTTTCAGGCACCAAAAAGTTGGTCTGAAATACCGAATGAATCTAACTCTAGCAGGTTTGTTTACCGTAGCATAAAAAGTAATTTAATAGGCCAGGAACTGGATATTTATGTGGACCAAATCCCCGCCAATCTAGAAGCGACCAGAGTTCTTCCAGCCAATTTTGTAAGTGGTAATACTGGGTTAAATCCTACTATTGTTTCAGAACACTGCATAAAAGCACTAAACGGTCAGTCTAGCTCTGCGCCGGTAGATGTTAACTTCATGGGCGTAAAGTTCAGATGTGACTCTGATAACACAAACTACAGTGTACTTGTGGGTCAGGTTGGCGACGACTCTGTGCTTAATATGATTAGGCCAGAAGGTACCAAAGTGGCATACACCATATACTATACAAATTTGGGTTCTATTCCCGACAGCAGTGAACTAATCCAAATGATTAAGTCATTTCAAACACGCTAAACTCTTATGCTATATTAAGTTATAATCATGATTATGTTCCCGCAAAGACAAAAACTCCTAGCTATTTTGGCTGTCGCTGTTTTCTTAATACAGCCGGTAACTGTTTTTGCTCAATCTTCCTCTACTAACTACAAGATAGAGGAAACATTCTTTGGCACTGGTGGTGACGTAGACTCCAGTTC
>JAYUAP010000084.1:0-1531 GCA_043741255.1 Candidatus Saccharimonadota bacterium
TTGCTGGGGCCAACCAAAAGAACCAGTTAACTAAATTTAATATTAAAATATCAAAATTATTATTTTTCGCATGGATTTTCTCGTGGAAAATTAAAAGTAAAAATTAAAAATTAAGTTAATACAGTACTGGCCAAAAAAAACGATAGACCTCGAAATCGGAGAATATACATCCCATAAGAAAGTTTGTGGTTGTGATGGGTATATAATAAGTAGTTGTGGTAAAAATAATAACCGTTACTCCCAAGATCGTGGTTTGGGTGTAGAGCCGTTGATACATTGAAAATGTCTCTATCTTTGGCAAAGAGGTGGGAATTAGTGTTTCTGTGTCGTCATAAGCTCGGACCTGGGTACGGATTCGAGAAGGCTGCAAAGTACATGAAATGTGCAACCACTACTGCAAAGCGCTGGGTTGTCCGCTATGACGAAACAGGTGATGTAGTTGATGAAGTAGGTCGTGGCCGACCACGCCTTACTACACCAAAGCAAGATAAGAAGATTTCCGCCATAGTCTCCAAGAAACGTAAGATCAGCTCAAAGGCACTTTGTCAGCAACTGGAGAATAAGGGCATTTCTATCAGCTCCCGCACTGTTCGCCGAAGATTGAACGAGTCTGGCTTCAAAAGCCTCCCTCCACTCTTAAAGCCCCTCTTGACAGAGAAAGCTCGATTCTTACGATTGCAGTGGGCCCAGGCCAATCGAGAACGTGACTGGTCCAACGTGATTTTTACAGATGAGACCACAGTGGAGCTGTTTCGATCCCCAACTAAAGTCTGGCGTAGGAAAGGTGAGCAGGTAGTGTACCCGAAAGTCAAGCATCCTCTCAAGGTTCATGCTTGGGGCTGCTTTTCCAGTCAAGGATTTGGGGAGCTCTATTGTTTCACGGAAAATCTCAACGGAGATCTCTTGTGTAAATTATATGAACAGGCCCTTTTACCTTCTGCCCAAACGATGTTTGGTGAGGAGAAGAAGGATTGGATCCTTCAAGAGGACAACGATCCCAAACATCGAAGCCAAAAAGCTGAAAATTTTCGTCAAGATCATCAGCTCCAAAAAATTGACTGGCCTTCGTACAGCCCCGATCTAAACCCAATTGAAAACGTTTGGAGTATCCTAAAGTCCAATGTGGCAGAAAACCGGGTTACAACTCTCAAGGGATTGATAGCTACCATGAAGAAAGAGTGGGCCAACTTGACTCTAGAATATGCACAGAGACTAGCTGAAACCATGTCTCACAGGATTGAAGCCGTCATTCAACGAGAAGGGGACTTTACTATGTATTGATGATCATCACTATGTACTACCATATTCAATATGTTAACCATTCAACCTTAACTATGCACACTCCAATAAAAATGCCCTATCGTTTTTTTTGGCCAGTGCTGTACTTCTTTGTTTGGACCAGTACATATCCACAGTTGGAAGGACTTTGATTGCCATTTCAATTAATACAGTTTTTAATGCACGGTAATGTTCAGCAGTGAGCTGGCTTGTCAACAGCGCTTCGTTTTTCAGTCGTTGTGCTCTAGTCTGT
>JAYUAP010000085.1:0-3894 GCA_043741255.1 Candidatus Saccharimonadota bacterium
GCCAATGCCATAAACATAGGTAAGAGCAATGCGGATTTGTTTTTCATTAGGTATAGTTACACCAGAAATTCTAGCCATATATATTAACCTTGCCTTTGCTTATGCTTTGGTTTTAATTTATTGATAACGTAGATTCTGCCTTTGCGACGAACAATCTTGTCGTCAGGAGAAATCTTTTTAACACTTGCACGTACTTTCATACGGATCATGACCTTTCTTTTTAGAGCGCATGACACACTGCTTTTAATATATATTTCCTAAAATCTTGCAAACATTTTAGGATTTTCGGTAAGTAATCCGCCCCTTCGTTAGATCGTAAGGGGTTAGTTCTACTGTAACCGAATCACCTGGCACAATACGGATATAATGTTTCCGCATTTTCCCTGCGACGTGAGCTATAATTTGATGGCCGTTTTGAAGTTCAACCCGAAACTGTGTTCCAGGTAGTGTCTCGGTGATAACTCCCGAAAGTTCTATTACTTCCTTTTCTTTGGCCATAAATATAACTAGCTAGTAATTGTAACAGATATTTACAACATTTGTAAAGAGTTATTTTAAAATTTTAGGATTTTTTGGATTTACGTTTTGATAGCTTTGGTACTTTTGGGATAAATCGTCGTTTTTTTGGCTCTTTTTCTACTACCTGAAAGAAGTCACTACCATCATACTGACTGTAAGTAATGAGCATCGCTCTGGACTCGATTTGACGCAAGGTTTCTAGAGATACAGCAACAAGGATAAGAATACTGGTACCTGTTATTGCCAGGTTATTAGCATAGAATGCTTCAGTGATAATCGGTACAACTGCTAGAAGCCCTAGCGCCAAAGCGCCAAACAATGTCAGTCTGTTTACGGTTCTAGCCAGATATTTCTCAGTTTGCTTACCAGAACGCACATCAGCGATAAAACCGCCTTGTTTTTGCAGGTTCTCGGCAATGTCTTTGGCATTAAAGGCAATGCTGGTGTAAAAGAACGTAAATAGAAACACCAAAAGGAAATAAACTGCTGGATATACGTAGGCATGCCAATCCCCCGATGTTAGGGTCCTCGCAGAAGGAGTTTGGAACCAAAGATTAAGGGTGGCGCCTATATTTTGTAGGTGTTCACTACCGTTAGAAGCCAATATTTGGCCAACGAAATTAGGAACACTAAGAAATGCTACGGCAAAGATAATAGGAATAACACCGGCTGTAATAAGTTTTACTGGCAACATCGTAGTGACACCACCATAAGTCCTGTTACCTTGTACACGTTTGGCATAATGAACAGTTAACCTTCGCTGGGCTTCATTAAGCCTTACAACTGCGAGAGTCACTAGAAACACAACTAACGTAAGAATGGCTGTATAGACTAATCCACTCCGGCTTATAGGTAAACTAGCCCCAAAAATCTCCCAATGTTTGCCATTACCAAAAACCTTTCCTATCAAATTAATAATAGCTCCGGGTAATCCAGAAACAATTCCAACCGTAATTAACAGCGAGATACCGTTACCAATGTTTTGCTCGGTTATAAGCTCACCCAGCCACATAAGCATCATAGCTCCACCTGTAAGAGCCGCAACCATCAAAACCCATTGGGTTAGTGATGCATTGGCAGTAATGTCGCCAAGTCCCGAAATTTGAGAAGCCTGTTGTCTAACTAAAAAGATTGTCCCGACAGATTGGATAATAGCCAATGGGAAGGTTAAAATACGCGTCATTTGGTTTATTTTCTTACGACCGTACTCGCCTTCTTTGTTCATATTTTCAAGCTTAGGTAGTGCCTTAGTAAGAAGTTGCGTGATAATGCTGGCGTTAATGTACGGACCAAGTCCAACTAACATAATAGAGAAGTTAGCCAGGGCGCCACCAGAAAGTACGTTAACAAAACTCAGGAACTGAGGTGTGTTTTGAGAATTAAATAAACTATCTAAAACCGTTCTAAGAGTTGCGGAGTCTGCAAGAGGTATAGGTATGTGTGCAAGTACGCGGAAAACTATCAAAATACCAAAAACAACAAGAATACGCTTACGCATATCAGGATCCCTTAGTGATTTCCAAATCATTTTCCAGTTCATGAAATAACCGTTATTTATAACCTCTCTAAAAATCTACAAAAATGTTTTACTTTTATAGATTATACCTTGTAATTGACAGGCAATCTACTGTTTTTTAGACTGCGGTCTTTTGAGCTGTGGAACTTGTTCAAAAGAACCGCCAGCAGTTTGGACTGCAGTCACTGCACCAACACTAGCGAATTGTAGTTTAACGGTGACTTTTTTCTTAACATCACCATTTAAAACCAACTTAACTCTTACATAAGGATTTTCTAACAAACCGGCTTCTGCAAGCACGGCTGTATCTACAACTGCCTTACCTAGACCGTCAAGTTGACCTGTGTAAATGTTACTGGTTTTTGTACGGTGACTAGTAAAACCACGAAGTTTAGGAATACGCATATAGAGCGGCATCTGTCCACCTTCAAACCCAGGCCTTACGCCACCACTTTTACGTGAGCCCTGACCTTTGGTGCCGCGACCAGCAGTTTTACCTTTACCCGCTGAGATACCACGGCCAACTCGTGTGGTTTTGCGATTAGATGGAGCTTTTAAATCGTTAAAATGCATTACTTGACTCCTTTAGCCTGAGCTTTTGTGGAAGGTTTTTTTGCTGTGGCCGGAGCTTTTTTGGACGGTGGCTTTTTGGCTGGAGTCTTAGCTTTGGGCGATTCGGCTTTTTCTGCCGGTTTTGATTCTTCGGTTTGTATAGTCTTTTTAGTAATTTTAGGAACGTTTTTTCGGGTTATCCAGTTGTTTGCGGACTCCATAGCCTTTAAGGCTTCGAGGGTTGCATAGGCAGTATTAATTTTGTTAGAACTACCGATTGACTTGGATAATGCATTGCTAACACCGGCTACTTCTAAAATTGTTCGGACAACTCCGCCAGCTATAAGTCCGGTACCTGGGCTGGCCGGTTTCAAAAGAATGTTGGAGCCACCAACTTTAGCTTGAGCTTCGTGCGGGAAAGTGCCTTTGTATAGTTTTAGGTTATGAAAATTCTTTTTTGCTACGTCTACAGCTTTTGCTACGGCAGCCGTAACATCAGCACCTTTAGAAATACCAATTCCAACGCGTCCTTTATGGTCACCGACTACTACAAGAGCACGGAATCTAAAACGACGTCCGCCTTTAACAACACGAGCAACACGGTCAATATGAACAACTCTTTCGTCGAATTGTTTTTCTTCTATGGGCCCTTGAGGGTTTCGTCCACGTCCTTGAGGTTTTTTATCTTCCGGCATTTTAGAACTCCAATCCTTCTTTGCGTGCTGCGTCAGCTAGTGATTTAACTCGACCATGATAAATTCTTGAACCTCTATCAAAAACAACTTTTTTGATTTTTTTGGCTTTAGCTTTTTTAGCTATTTCAGTGCCTACAAATTCTGCACGCTCAGTCATAGTCCCAGTTTGTTTGGTGCCAACGGTGCTAAAACCGACTAAAGTTTTGTGGTTTTCATCATTAATAATCTGGGCTGAAACATGCATATTGCTAATAAATACGCTTAATCTAGGTCGACTAGCGGTGCCGCTCAGACTAGAACGAACACGGTTTTTCCGACGAAGACTAGTTTGTAGTTTGCTTGTAAGTCTGTTCATATGATTTCCTATTTGTCCTTACCTGATTTACCGGATTTGCGTACAATTCGCTCATCAGAATATTTAATGCCTTTACCTTTGTATGGTTCTGGCTTTTTAAGTGAACGAATTTCTGCAGCAACTTGTCCAACCTGTTGTTTGTTAATACCGCTAACCGTAATGCTGTTTTGGTCAACAGTGGCTGTAACGCCAGCTGGCAAGGCATAAACAACTTCGTGAGAGTAACCGAGGTGCATTTTTAGCGCGTTTCCAGCTAG
>JAYUAP010000086.1:0-3883 GCA_043741255.1 Candidatus Saccharimonadota bacterium
GAACCCAATAACTATATTTCTGGCAAAGGTATAGACCACTATAAAAGGTATAAAGAAGATTTTGAAATTGCCAAAAAACTCAATCTTAACGCATTTAGATTCACCATAGAATGGTCACGGCTAGAACCGGAGGAAGGCAAGTGGGACGCATCGCAGTTTGACCACTACAAAAAATATATTAAAGAACTACGCTATCAGAAACTGGAGCCGTTTTTAACGTTGTGGCACTGGACGGTTCCGCAGTGGTTTTATGAAAAAGGCGGATTTGAAAAAAAAGAAAATCTAAAATATTTTAACCGCTACGTTAAGCGCATCTGCGAAGAGCTTCTAGATGACGTAGAGTATGTTATTACCATAAATGAACCAAATGTTGATATCAGTTTTGGGTATCTTGTTGGGCTGCACCCGCCGGCAGAAAGAAGTTTTCTGAAGTTTGCAAAAGTTTACCGACACATGGCCATTTTGCACAAAAAAAGCTATAAAATGCTAAAGATGCACAAACCTACTTTGCAAGTAGGTTTTAGCCAACAACTGGCCAATATTCAGGCTAAGCGGCCTCATAATTTCTTTGACCAACTTACCACTTATTGGATGCGGTACTTTTGGAACTGGAGTTTTTTGCGCCGAGCTAGGCACCACCAAGATTTTGTTGGTGTAAATTATTATTTTTCTGATTATTACAGTGGGATAGGGCGCAGACATAATCCTAAGGTACCATTGAATGATATGGGGTGGTACATGGAGCCAGAAGGCATATATCCACTACTGTTGAGAGTATGGACAAAGTTCAAAAAACCAATATATATTACAGAAAATGGCTTGGCCGATGCCAACGACCAACATAGGCAATGGTGGATAGAAGAAACTATGGTGGCAATGGAACGGGCATTGAGTGAAGGCGTGGACCTGCGTGGTTACTTCCACTGGAGTTTGCTAGACAATTTTGAGTGGCAAGATGGCTGGTGGCCTAAATTTGGCCTTGTTGCCGTAGACCGCAAACATGATATGAAACGTACAATTAGGCCAAGTGCCAAGTGGTACGCACAAGTGATTTCTGATATTTCAAAACACTAAATAGGTTTTTGGTTAAGAACATAGTTTGTTTATTTGGTAAACAAATACTCTGGTGGTTGAGGATAATCTAAAGGCGCTAGATGTAGTGTGTGGGTAGGGTATGTGGATAACTTTGGTTGTTTTAGGGGTCATTAGTAAAAAAAAGACTTGAATGTGGGGAGGCGTGGGTAGTACACTCATGTTAGTGGGTAGGCGTAGGTAGACCAAAACAGTCGACCAATCGTACAAAAAATAAAAACCACTAGTAAGTTAACTAAATATAAATGGCCACAGTAGACTATTTCGAACGGAGACTCGATGACAAAAGGCGGTTAACCATACCGGCTGAGCTTCGAGGCAAATTCCAAAACGGAGTGGTAATAACTAGAGGCTTCGGCAAATATTTGCATTTATATCCTAAAGAAATTTGGGATTTGCAGGTAGAGCCAAAGCTGGCCGGCGACATCCTAGACGAGCGTATAGCAGATCTGAACGTCAAATTTAGGACTGGCAAGGTAGATGCTAGCTTGGATGAGAAACAAGGGCGAATAACCCTCGAATCTCACCAGCTAACATATGCCGAAATCGACAAGGATGTTGTTGCAGTCAGTGTTGGACAGTACTGGCGAATTATCGCCAAAGAACTGGCTGAGTTGAGTTAATTTACTAAAGACGAACATTAAAAATTAGGGTTATCAAGGTAAGCTAAGCCTACTTCTAAAATTTACATTTAGTTAATTTACTAGTAGTCAAGGTCAACTATTTGGCAGTCAGTATGTGGTACAAGGGATAACCACGAGATAAAACCCTCGCACATTTCTCACAAAAAACACCTCCCAAAACTCCACCTCACACATAAGTCTCTAAAAACTTAAGTTCAAATTTGTGAAACTACTACAGATTTATCTGGAGTCGCTTCACACCGAACTACACAAAAACAAAAACAATCCAAAAAAACAAAAAACTGGCTGCTAAATAGGTGACCTTGTACAATAATAAAAACAAAAAAAATTGGCATGAAAAGATTTACCTATGATTACTGATATACATATCCCCGTACTTCCGAACGAAGTTATTGAACTCTTGGCCCCAAGGCCCGGTGAATCCTACCTGGATTTGACCGCTGGTTATGGAGGCCACGCCAAAGATGTTTTGCGGCTCATTGGTAAAGAGGGCAGTCTAACTTTAGTAGATAGGGATGTAAATTCTATTAATTATCTCAAAAAAAAATTTGCGGTAGATAACATGGTAGAATTTATCCATTCTGATTTCGAATCGGCAAGCAGGGAATTACTTTCTCAAAATAAGGAGTATGATTGTATATTGGCTGATTTAGGCGTGTCGTCACCGCACCTTGACAACCCAGACCGAGGATTTTCATTCATGAATGATGGTCCTCTGGATATGCGTATGGACGCTACAAGCGAACTCACTGCGTCAACAGTAGTAAATGAGTATAATCAAACAGATTTAGCAAATTTACTATTTAGATATGGTGAGTTAAGTAGTAGTCGGAAATTAGCGCAAATAATTGTCCAGAACAGACCTCTCAACACAACAAATGAACTTACTTCGGTCATCCCTGGCCAGTATAAGGCTAGAATGCGCACGCTAGCGCAAGTTTTTCAGGCGCTTCGAATAGAAGTGAACGATGAGCTTGGTCAGCTAGAGCGTAGTTTGGAATTATGGCACAAACTCCTGAAACCAGGAGGCCGTTTGGCTATCATCACCTTTCATAGTTTAGAAGACCGTATTGTAAAACAATATTTTTCTGAACATGGTGGGCGTGACATGACAAATGAGCTAAAAATCCTAAACAAAAAGCCTTTTACTGCTGGTCCGGATGAAATTGCTTATAATCCGCGGGCCCGTAGTGCAAAATTACGAGCCTTGCAGCGAAAATAAAAACAAACAAGAAAGGGGGAAGCACAAGATGCCTATACAGGTAAAGAGCAACTCCCGAGCCTACAAAGTACACGTTAAAGTCGTTTAGGTGACCTTACGTGCCTTTTACCGGCAACCGGTACTTCTTGGCTAATTTTGGCCAGGAAGTACCAAAAAAAGAAAAGGGTTAAAACAAAAACAAAAAATGACATATTCTAGTTCACTCGCTATGAGCCGACGGCGTTTTGCCTCTAGGCATCAGAATGCGGTTAGTTTTCAGGAAAAGACAAAAAGTATTGGACCAGTTAGCAATACGATTATTTTGGTTGTTCTATCGTGTCTTTTGGGTCTGCTGTATCTGACACAGGTTACTAAAACTAACGCTAGTGGCTATACAATAAACGACCTACAGACCCAGTATTCTGCTCTGCAAAAAGAACATGACGACCTAGAGTTGACCTCTGCCCGATTACAATCATTGGATAGGGTAGCCAACAGCCCAGTAAACCAAAGTTTAGTGTCGGTTGCACCAACCGGAACCGTCCAGTAACTTAAAAATTTTGAGGAAACTAATAAGTGCACCCAAAAGCATCTGATAATTCGCTTTCATTCAGTATCCCCAGACTGCGCATATTGTATGGGTTGCTTTTGGTTGTATTTGTAATTTTTTTAGTTAGATTATTTTACCTCCAAATCATAAAACACGATTATTATAAAAAAGTCGCTATCGCCGGACAATTTAAAGAATACAAAATCCCGGCAGAGCGGGGTGTGATATTAGCCCGTGACGGCGAGAACGAAGTGCCGATAGTATTGAACGAAGACGTTTTCACGGTTTTTGCTGACCCCAAGTATATTAAAGATGCCAAATCAACGGCTAATAAAGTCCAGTCCATCATCGGTGGCGAGCAGTCAAAATATGAAGATTTGATGAAGCAGGACACTC
>JAYUAP010000087.1:0-3877 GCA_043741255.1 Candidatus Saccharimonadota bacterium
ATCAGTGGCTGCTTTGTATAATTATATGTGGCCTTTTTGAGTGATTATAACCGGCCTTTTTCAAATGATAATGGGTGGCCTTTTTTCTGATAATACACAACTTAGTCTAGTGATTATTCATGAGTAGTAGAATTACTGGTCATTAAATACGCTATTTACACGTACTAATTTCAAAAAAAATCCTTTATCTAATAACCTGCTTAAATAAAACTGGAAAGAACCTAACAGCACAAATGGAAAACGCCACAGTTAAGTGACGTTCCGTGTTGATATATGGGCTATCAACGAATACGAGGCAATGCTCGTTATATGTTACTCAAAAATTTAAACTGAGAAGTAACGTTTCTATAGTTATCCTTAGGTTGTTTCTGAATAAAAAAACTTACAATTAATTTATACGCCTAATTTTAAAGGAGTTCAACCTTAAATTTTGCTTTAAGTCCGATATTATCTTAGCATTACCAGACTCTTGTTACTTTATGAATGAATTATGGCTACAGCGACTATTAAAATTTTTCTTGCATATAGCGACCAAAAGAGACTGCGAACAGCAGAACTATCTAATTGGACTGGTAATGCAGTAGCAGGTCCAAGAAGCGAGTTTGATGATGTTATTGCTAGGGATGAGTCTTCAAACTCTGGTATTTATTTTCTGACTGGTGTAGACCCTGAGACTGGAAATGCTGCTGTTTATATAGGTGTTGCTGAATCAATCAAAGATAGAGTTAAAAGTCACCTAGATAAAGATTTTTGGAACCAGATTGTGTACTTCATCAGTAAAGATGAAAATTTAACTAGAGCGCATATACTTTATTGTGAAGGTAGGCTAATAGAAATGGCAAAGGCTGCTAGCAGAGCTACCGTAATTAATAGCCAAAGCAGTGGTTCGAAGCTTCCAGAATCTGATAGAGCTGATATGGAAATTTTTTTAGAGAAAATGCTTCAGCTACTCCCTGCTTTAGGTGTTGAGCTGTTTGTTCTTAAAGTTTCATTCACTAGTGCAAATTCCGATACTTCATTACTAACCTGTGAAATAAAAGGATTGAGGGCTATTGGCTATAGAACACCGAATGGAATTGTTGTTTTAAAAGGATCTCAAGCAGTACTAAAAGTAAGGGGTTCAACCAATAAATATCCATGGGCTGGAATCATGAGGGATAAATTACTGAAAGAAAATTATTTAGAAGAAAAAGAAGATCATTTATTATTTGTAAAAGATACTGAGTTTTCAAGTCCAAGCGCTGCTGCTGCAATCCACGGTGGTCAAGCAAACGGGCTAACTGCATGGAAAAACAATAAAAATATAAGCTTAAAACAATTGGGAAGAAAATTAACCCTAAATCAAATTAATCATTTATGAAAATTATCAGTTGGAATTGCAACGGGGCTTTATGGAAAAAATTTCACATATTAGAGAATTTAGACGCAGATATTTTAGTTATTCAGGAGTGCGAAGATCCTAGTCGATCTAAGAATTTAGACTATAAAAAATGGGCAGAAAATTACTTATGGCATGGGAAAAGTAAAAATAAAGGAATAGGCATTTTTGCAAAAAAGGATGTTGCGATTGATACGATCGATCTCGATTCTGGACAACTTGAAAGTTTTTTACCTTTTACAGTTAATAATAGCCTAAAGATTCTAGCTGTTTGGACACGTGATCCCAACTCAGGCTCATCCAGTTATATTGGGCAAATGTGGAAATACCTTCAATTACATAAAAATCACTTTAAGATTGATAACAACTTAATAATCGGTGACTTTAATAGCAACAAGATTTGGGACAATAAACGAAATATTGGGAATCACAGTAATGTTGTAAACGATTTCAAGGAAATTGGGATTTTAAGTATGTACCATAATATCTTTGGGTGTGACCACGGTATTGAAACTCATCCAACTTTTTATATGTATCGCAAAATTGAAAAGCCTTATCACATTGATTATGCGTTCATATCAGAATCATTGATTAGTAACTCAAAAATTGAAGTAGGTAATAAAGACCCATGGTTAGAATTTAGTGATCACATGCCTTTATTCATTACTATAGAGTGATTGGTAATCGTTTACTAAATTCATTAATATTTCACGGGTCCCCTAATTGATAATTCTGCCTAAGTTTTTTTAAACCCTTTGGATAATCACATCTGCGGTCGATGTAAATCCTGAAGATGATAGCTTTGATACGGATTTTGCGCTGATGACAGGTGAATTGAAAAAATTGATATCTTCTGTGGTCAATGTATTAGTTGGCCAAGCTTAAATTTAAAGTTAAGGAGTGTATGTGGAAGCAGATTTCTGGTATCAAAAATGGCAAAAAGGGGAGATTG
The DNA here is from genome assembly GCA_043741255.1 of Candidatus Saccharimonadota bacterium. Lineage (GTDB taxonomy): Bacteria > Patescibacteriota > Saccharimonadia > Saccharimonadales > 2-12-FULL-41-12 > JALHOM01. The sequence continues at coordinate 2,331 of JAYUAP010000087.1, forward strand.
GCTTTCACAGAAGTGAAGCTAATGCATTCCTAGTTGCGCATTTTTACAAATTACACCTAGCAAAGAATAGTCGTATATTTTTACCCTTATGTGGTAAAACGCGTGACTTAGCATGGTTACTTGCCAGTGGTTATCGAGTAGTTGGTGCAGAGCTCAGTGAAATCGCTATTCAATGTCTATTTGAAGATTTAAGAGTTGAACCGACAATCTCTAGACTAGATCAACTTTCATACTACAGCGCAAAAAATATCAATATATTTGTTGGTGATATTTTTAACCTATCAGCTAAATTACTTGAGAATGTTGACGCGGTTTATGACCGAGCTGCGTTAGTTGCATTGCCCAAAAGCATGCGCAATGCATATACCTCACATTTAATACAAATCACCCAAGCGGCATCACAGTTGCTAATCACTTACGAATATGACCAACGGTTATTAGATGGCCCACCGTTTTCGATTAATGAAGAAGAAGTGAAGCGTCATTATTCCGCCACCTATCAATTGAATTCTATTGAACGCAAAGAGGTTGCTGGTGGATTAAGAGGCAATGTAACGTCAAATGAAGCTGTTTGGTTGCTCCTAAATAAAGAGTCTTGTTGAAAAGCGATTTACCGTACTTTAGTAACGACATTTCAACTTTCGCTTATCCATGCTTAATAAAGTACTTTTCTGTAGCCTCTCGCTACTGACATAAAAGTTTTAAAGTTACATGAGATCAAGCCCGGAAACGTTCCGGCGTCATGATGTTAATGCGCCAAAATACCTCGCAAATTAATATGGTCAATACATTCCATTATCTACAATGGATTTAACACAGATCCTGCTCGGTAGATTCTGGGCCTTGGAGCTCGTTAAACATAGTAGCCATCGTTGCATTATTTCTTGTTAGTTTTTTGATTGTCACATCTTGCGCCTTGTCATTTGCAATCCGTAGATTCTTGTCAGTACCAAGCAGGGCTTCCTTCGTCTTTTGCAAGTGTTCGATTGATTTGTCAATTTCTTCAATCGCTGTATGGAAACGCCTAGAAGCTAGATCATAATTCTTGGCGAATGATGACTTACAGTCCTCAAGCTCATCCTCAAAATTTGTGATGTCAATGTTCTGCGCTTTAACAAGCGCCAACTCCGATTTGTATTTGAGCGAATGCATTGCAGCATTACGCAAAAGCGTGATGATAGTAAGAAAGAACTGTGGACGAACCACATACATCTTTGGATAGCGGTGGAACACGTCAACGATCCCAGTGTTGTAGAGCTCGCTATCGGACTCAAGTAATGAAACCATTACGGCGTACTCACATTCCTTTTCAGATCGATCTTTGTCAAGTTCCTTTAAAAAGTCTTCGTGCCTGCTCTTTGTTGCAGTCTGATCACTTTCATTTTTCATCTCAAACATGATTGAGACAATTTCAGTGCCATTCTCATCTCTATCTCGAAAGATATAATCACCCTTACTCCCAGACCGAGAATCGTTATCCTTTTCAAAGTATGCTCGTGGAAATGCAGTGGCCCGAATGCGGTTAAACTCTGTCTCGCAATGCTGCT
>JAYUAP010000088.1:0-1508 GCA_043741255.1 Candidatus Saccharimonadota bacterium
GACCAATACCAGCGTAAAAGTTATAGCTTTTTTGAGGCAGCAAAGCACGAATGTCCCCGTAGAGACTGGATCCGCCGTAGCCGGCGGAGAAGATAGGGCAATTTAACAATACCAAGCCCTATAATACGTCAGCCCCTCGTCCCGTACATGGGAAAGGGTGAAGATATAGTCCGTGCCATCAGTAATGGTGGAATACGACTTTGAGAAATGAACAATTCGAAGTTTCACGCGTGAGACAGTTCGGTTTATATCCGCTGTGGACGTCAGGAAATTTGCAGGAATTTGCTCCTAGTACGAGAGGACCGGAGTGAACGCACCTCTGGTGTACCAATTGTCATACCAATGGCATTGTTGGGTAGCTAAGTGCGGTTTAGATAAGCGCTGAAAGCATATTAAGCGCGAAACTAATCCTAAGATTAGATTTCCCTATGACCCCCCTGATAGACGATCAGGTTGATAGGCACCAGGTGTAAGCGTAGTAATACGTTGAGCCGAGGTGTACTAATAGGGGCACTGACTTTTTACGTCCAAAAGTTACACAACGTTTCGTAGTGTAACTTTTGGGAACGCATCCTTCTTTGCCCTTAGGGGCCAAGAAGGACGGTTCATAGCTTTAGCGACGAACCGTTGACTAGTTATTGGTGCATATAGCACTAGAATGCACGTTTATTTACAACGTCAGCCACCAAAACGCACAAAACGCATAGGTATCGATTCCTGAGATAAGGGAAAAGAGAAGCGAACTTGCCCGTTTACGGGTCGGCTTCGCCGATGAGCGATGAGAAAAACCGCAGGTTTGTCTTATGGAGCTCGGTGCCCATGGCACAAGGGAAACACCTGTACCCATTCCGAACACAGAAGTTAAGCCTTGTAGCGGTTACAATACTTGGGGGTTACCCCTGGGAAAATAGCACGGTGCCGTTTTATAGAACAAAGACCCCCAAAAGGGGTCTTTTTCTTTGTGTCCGTGCTATTTTCCCAGGACCTGAGAGAAAACGAGGTCCCAGAGAAGTAATTATAAAACAACCCACGAACAATATGTATGTTGTCTATAATTTAACTATTTTTTAAAGAAAGACATTATTTTATCAGCAATAGTTGGCACATAAAGACCCTCTCGTTGCATGGTAAACAGGACAAGTGTCTGGAGCGCATCCATAGCGTCTGCCCCTGGGTAGTTGAATTTGTTGATAATATGATTAATATCAATATTCACAATATCAACTGAACCGTCTCTCGGGACTATGTAGTCACTTTGGAAGTAAGACATTGTAGAGGCTATCGGATGTACTGAAGCGTGATACTCTGAAAGTTCTCCAATTGCTAAACTTGCAACTGCCAATTGAGCTGGGTATAAATCGCAATCGACTCGCCATACACGCTTTGACTGTCCAATTGCTCCACGGAGTTCAATATCAAACCATTGTCCGGCCAACCTAGGGTCAAAATACTGACTGGTTTGTTGGTCGAATGGTAAGGAAGTATTTTCAAGTCTGTATAAGGGGACC
>JAYUAP010000089.1:0-1506 GCA_043741255.1 Candidatus Saccharimonadota bacterium
CTGCACAAATAGGCCCGCGAGCTCATCGAGAAAGCGCCTGCGAAACGTGGCGAGGGTGTCGTGATCGGGGTGGCTGTTGGCGGCAATGAAGCGAAAGGCTCTGGGAAAAGTCATCTATTAGATGCAATTGAGCTGAAGAAAGTATTGATAGACGGACAAAGCAGTTTGAAAATTGTTAAGTTCAATTTTGAAACTTTTCGGCTAGAAAATGAGGGAGCGCACAACGCTCAGCAGATCTCTTCTGAAAGAGAAGCTGCATGGTCATTTTTTGAGAATCAAATTAAGCCAAGCATTGTTGAGTTCAAAAATCAACTGGGGCCGTCTTACTTACCACTCGCCCAGCAGTGCTTAGTAGACAAAAAACCATTCTGGAATTCTCCTGAAGGTTCTGATTACTTCGGAAACTTTGTTTTAAAACTTGTTCACACGACCAAACCTGGGCTTGAAGTCGACTTTACCAACTTATCTTCCGGGGAGAGAGTTTTGATGGCTTTAGTCGCATCAATTTACAAATCTTCATCCGACAACTATTTCCCCGACGTTTTGCTTCTTGATGAGCTTGATGCATCACTTCATCCTTCAATGATGAAAAATATGCTAGCTGTTATTCGAGACATTTTTCTGTCTAAGGGGGTAAAAGTAATATTGGTTACCCACTCCCCAACCACTATCGCTCTTAGTCCAGAGAATTCAATCTTTGTTATGAACCGTGCTGGCATTGATCGAATTGAGAAAAGGTCACGCAATGAAGCTCTATCTATATTGACGGAAGGTTTTGCGACCCTGGAAGAAAGTTTGATCCTCTTTGATCAAGTTGCCAGAAATCATGTGTCCATTCTTACGGAAGGGAAAAATGTCCAATACCTTGAGAAAGTAATTTCGATCTTCGATTTGGGCGACAAGGTCACTCTTATTAAGGGTATCGAATCCGTTTCTGGAAAATCACAGCTAAAAACATTGTTTGATTTTTTTTCACGCGTTCTACATTCAAACAAAGTTCTGTTTGTGTGGGACTGCGATGCATCCTATGACCTCCCTGTTGCGAATCAAACTTACCCCTTTATTTTTTCAAAGAATGAAAAAAATATACTGGCTCGCAAGGGTATTGAAAATCTTTTCGCACAGGATTTTTTTGATAGTTATCTAAAAACTATAACTTTGTCACAGGGAGACGTAATCAAAGAATTTGATGAGTCACGGAAGCGCGACTTCGAACAGCATGTCTTGTCAACCGCGACTGCCCACGATTACGATAATTTTTTACCTCTGGTAGAAAAAATAAGATCTCTGCTTACTAGTTGAGACGCTGTGGGGCGACAAGGTTGGCCAGCACAGCATTCGCATCAACTTGCAATGGCGCGTTTGTTTTGTGTGGACGGCACTGGGGCCTATCGATATTGAAATTTGTGACTACCACTGAACGGAGAAAACCATGACTACGAACGGTATGCGCGCAATCCATCCAGGTGAGATTCTTAAAGAAGAATTCCTGGCGCCTTTGCAGAT
>JAYUAP010000090.1:0-19790 GCA_043741255.1 Candidatus Saccharimonadota bacterium
GAACTAGGTGTTCTAAAAAAGACCCTTTACGATAAAGAAACAGGCACTAGTGTATACCAGGCCGCTCCTCTGCAGGCAGAAGCTGGCCAAAAACCAACCGGAGCAGATGTCCCTATAGAAGCTCGTCCCAATAAAATTAATAACAAACCAACAGCCTTCACTGCGGTAAGCAAAGTACTAGACTTTACTATATTCCCCATACCTTTCAAAGATGACATAACAATCGGTACGGGATGTAGTGCAATCGATGCCATATCCGGTCTTCCTGGCATTTCCCAACTTTCAAGCCTACTCGAAGGAGCAATTAATCTTGCCTTGGGAGCAATAGGTACCAGCACTGATGAGCTAATGGCGGGCGTCATTAATCTTATCAATGGCAAAGCGGTTGATACTAGAGCAGTTGGTGGCGAAGCCGGTGCGCTTTTGGGCATAGGTGGTAAGCTTGCGGGTATAGATCAAAGCCTAACCGCGGGTGGCGCATCCATGAGCCCAGTAGCTGCAGCCCAACTTAAAGAAGAGCAGCGGCTTGCAGATATACAGGATAATCAATCCAAATCATTGTTTGCTAGATACTTAGACCCTTATGAATCAACCTCTTTAGTAGGCGCAACTAGTGTTGGTCTTTCAGGTAGAACAAATCCGATACAATCTATTGCGTCAGCTTTTTCAGGATTATTCTCGCCATTCAAAGCCAAAGCGTCCGCTGCTCCAGTACCATATGACTATGGTATAAGAGATTATGGCTACACCGTACACGATCAGGATGATGAGCTTTTTGCAGACCCTTACGCTAACGCTGTTATAGTTGAGCCTAACTTATCGGAATTAAACGACAAATACAGCAAATGTTTCGGGATAAAAGCAACCGCGGACGACACCGGTGTCCACATTGAAAGCTCACAGGTAAACATTCTTAAACTGGAAGACGACCCGGAGTATGATGTTTGTCATCAATTTGATGATACATCGACTTCTGATGAGGCTATAATGTTCAAACGATACCGTTTTTATCTAGCAGATGCCCAAAATGCCCTAAGTCTAGCCTGTTTCGAGGGTGATCCTAACGACCCAGACACCAAACTAGCGTGCGCAGAAATAAATGGTGGCATACAAGCCACAACGACAACAACGGCAGATGTCGCAGCAACAGATCCTCCTCCAGCATGTACTCCTACTACGGGTCCAAATATTACTCGGTGGCCAACAAAACCTTTTGATCAGGCACATATTATCAGGGCAAACTTTGGCGGAGAACCAAGAGCTTATATTGCTACGAATAGGTTTCCGGACCCGGTAACTGGAATACTCACAAACGTAGTAAGGTCTGGAAGTATAGCTCCTTTTCTAACAAATCGTTTAGTAGCTGCAAAACCTGCTGTTTATGCGGGAATTAATAATACAATCGACCACAGAGGCATCCATCATGGGATTGATATTGTGGCGCCTGATAATACTCCGGTCTATGCGTTAGAGGATGGTGTTGCCTCCAAAAACAATACATACGCAAGCCTTGACACTATTCGAGTAGGTAGGTTTGAGTATACCCATTTAAAAAATATAATTCCGGCCGGTACGGCTGTTAAAGCTTTCGAGACTCAAATTGGTGTGATAAAAGACGGAGGAGAGCACGTACACCTGACCTATTATTCGACTACAGTTTCTAGGGCTCCGCTTAATCCGCTGACTAAACTATCTTTTGCGGGTTACTGCGACAATAATGCTCCAGAATTTGCCACCGACTGGCTTAAAGTATACACGCCAGCCAACACTCCATATCAACAAGGGACGGGTGGGCCAGTAGAAATGTTTGCGAATGTCTATGACCGTACCGGCACGGCATCTCCTTATCAAGCTGGCGCATTCCCAAAAACTGGCATAACTAAAATTAGCGTAGCTATAAAAACTGGTACCCAGGTTTTAGTTGGTGGGCTAGTTAGAAATTTTTCAAATGGGTTACCGGCTGAGAGTGAAAATATTTGGATTTTTTCACCTACCTCTGATAGAGATAGGGCTGATATAGCGCAAAATAGGGAAGATGCAACAAGGTTCGAATACCGCTTAAACAGATCTGGTGCTATTAATTTGCAACCTGGAACAACTTATACGATAGTGGTTACTGCTGAAGATCAGTTTGGCAATAAAACAACAAAGAGTGTTGATATACTAGGCTAGAAATATATTATGAGAAAAATATTTAATAACAAAAATTTGATAAAAATTGTTTATTTTTTTGTTATTTCTGTTTTTTGCCTAGGCGTATTTCAGCCATCTACGTCAGCGGTTAGTTTGGAGCAAAAAAAATTATACAAACAAAATATTTTATACTATGACCTAGAAAACGGTTGTACCGATGTAAATGGAGTTACTTCGGAAGCAAACTGTGTGTGTAATACTGCAGGCAACACCACATCTGCCTTACCTGGCGCTGATAACGAAGAAAAAGTTTGGAATTATTTTTTCATTGCCAAAGGCTTAAACCCCTTCCAAGTAGCGGGTATTATGGGGAATATGTCTAGAGAGTCTGGGTTTGACCCAGAGAATATCCAAAACCCTGCCGGTAGGACTCAAGATCCCAGCGGACTTTCGGCAGGCTGGGGTTTAATACAGTGGACTCCCGGTAGTAAAATACTAGGAATCGCAGCAAGAGCAGGTATAACAGGTCCAATCTATGCTCTGGAGACACAGTTAGATATCGTATGGTGGCATATGAATAATACAAGCCCAACTGGCGTAAAAAATATGTTAAATCAATATACTCCTACGGACGAAAAAGACGCGGCCGTTCTTTTTGAACGCCTAATGGAAGGTGCAGGGGTGCCCGCGCTAGCAAGCAGAAAAGCAGCTGCTACATTATTTCTCCAAAAATATGGTGGCAACGGTCCTACTACCGTTACGACTGCTTCAAGCACTACAGATCCAGCTACTTCGTGCACATCAACTACATCCGCCACCGGAGGAAATCAGGCGGTTACTTCTGCCGGCTATGCTCTACCTGTGACTAAAGCTGGCATTAATTTGCCCTGTAACCGTCCGACTTGTCACCACGACGGAACGCCAGCTGCAGACCTTGGAATAGCGCCAAAATGGGAAGGTACTCCGGTTTACGCAATAACTGCTGGCAAAATTTCAAACCTTCACTACCGTGCAGGTTTAGTGCCACCTAACGCTCCACCAGAGTGTATGTCATTCCAGTTAATAGGAAACGATGGTTGGGCTTATTGGTACGGGCACATCAAGAATGTTACTGTTAATAATGGGGGCACAGTCACGGCAGGTCAACAAATTGCTGTAATCGGCCAAAGCGCTTGTGCCGACCACACACCACCACATCTACATATAGACAGGGGCTCGCCAAAAGGCAAACTTGGCGGGAGTGTATGTTGCCGAGACCCAGGATTTATACCATTATTAAATCAAATATATGCGGACACACCATAGAATGAATAACAACAATCTTTACAGTAAGAAGAAAATTATTATCGCAGTATTGATAGTGTTTGTTGTTTTAGTTGCGATTATAAGTTTGCCAAATAATGAAAAGGTTGATTTGACAGTAGTTAACGGAAGTCCGGACGGTGGAAGCGAACAGACTGTATTGGTAGCTGATGGTCTGGGACCTTACACAGTTACGTACTTAGGAACAACTGAGGGAACTTACAGTTTTTCAGTAACTACAAGCTCGCCGGTTGGTCGCGAAAAAGCTTTGGATTGGTTTCGTAGTCAAGGATATAACCCTTCTGAGATAAATATTGATTTTGCCGATTATCACAATCCATTAAAGCAAGGACAGGGTGATGAATAGTCGGAAAAATATAGTCTTTATTTTGCTGGCTCTAGTTTTGGTTGTTGTTGGTTTTATATTTATCTCGAACTACTTGGGCTCCGAAAAATTGACTGTTGATTATAAAAATACTGCTGAGGTAGTTGTGTATACCAAAGAAAATTTTCTATCCGGGAAAACTGACAAAAAAGAAGCTATAATAAAAAATTCTAGCGAAACTTTGAGAATAAAAAAAGGTGAGTATGTAGTCAGCTACACCGGAGAAGAAGGTTTTGCAAACGATAATATAAACGTCGATCTCAGAAATGGCGAAAAAAACATCAGCATAGACCCGTATTTTTCGGATGATAAACTTGCAGGAATACTGGTCAACGAGCAATCGACAATTAAAAATACCTTGACTCAGCAAATACCTAGTATAAATTTATATTTGATACAGCCGGGCAGACTATATAAATTTGGTGAATGGTACGCTACAACTCTACTTTACAATGGTAATGATCCTGATAACTCTGACACACTTAGATTGGTAATGAAAAAAGAAAACGGTTCTTGGGTACTAAAAACCAACCCTCCGCAAATAACCATTAGTAGGGCAAAATACTCTGAAATACCTCTTGATATTTTAAATAATATAAACAATGAACAAAAACCTGATATGCAAGTCCAGTATCAGGATTAAATATTGTAATTTAAATAGTGATTTTGTTGGATTTGTCGGCGAAGTTTTGCATAATCGCATCGGCATCGGTGGTAGTAATTAGAGTTTGAAAACCGTCTAGATAGTTGGTTAATGCACGTCTACGAGCACCGTCGAGTTCGCTAAAAACATCGTCTAATAGTAGTAATGGTCGCTTTTGTGTAGCTTTTTCTAGGATTTCTAGTTCAAGTATTTTTAACGACAACATAAACGTCCTATTTTCACCTCTAGATGCTGAATTGGCTAGGGGGGTATCACCAAAATACGCTGTAATGTCGTCACGATGCGGCCCATTTGATGTAAAACCCCTCAACTTATCTAGTTCTAGGTTGTTTTCTAGGTTTTTCATAAGACTAGATGTGTAGTTATCTAGATTTATTTTTGATTCATACGTAAAGGTTACCTTGGTTTTATTGCCGGCTAGTGAGCTGTAGGTTTTAGATAGTTTTGAGTTAATTTTCTCCAGTGTGTTTAGACGATTTTTTATAACTTGGCTGGCAATCTCACAAAACCGCACATCCCAGGCAAATAGGTTACCCTTGTCCATACCTGGTTGTTTTAGTAGGGCATTCCGCTGGGCCAAAATTCGCTTCATTTTAGATACTGCTGATGAGTGACCAACAACAAACTGCTCTATAAAATTATCTAAATATTCACGTCGAGCCGATGGTTCAAAATTGAGAAGATTTAGGTCGCCAGGTTGGAACAGGACCACTGGATATTTTATATTAACAGGTAGTTTCTTGTATTCCTTGTTGTCTATTTCAAAAGTTTTTTCGCTTCTTCCGTCGTTATTCTTTGTTATTTTTACCGTTCTTGATTGGTTGCTGTTAGTGTGAGTATCAACCCTGGCCCACTCAGCGTCTTTACGTATCAAAAGCAAGTCGCTAGCTTTATAGGATTTACCAACGGCGCTTAACATCAGCGCCTCTAGTAAATTAGTTTTACCGGCTGTATTAGGCCCAACAACAATATTAACCCCAGGCCCCAACTCAAAAGATGCTTCTTTATAAGAACGATAGTTCTGCAACCGGATATCCGTAAACAGCATATCTAAATTATACTTAAAGTCTACGACTTGAGGGGCATTACAATATGTATGTAGTCTTTTTGGGTACCTTTTATGACGCACGGTTCTAGCTTGCCATTAAAGCTGACACTGACTTGGTTGTCAGATATTACGTTAAGAGCGTCTAAAATATAGCGTGAGTTAAGTGTTATAGCACCTTCACCCTCAACCTCAGCCTTTGCTTTGGCAGTGTTTTCACCTAACTGCGAAGCAATGGATTGAATGCTAATTTGTTTTTCGGTTTCATCAACATTTATAGTTACACTTCCGGCACTTTCGCGTGCAAATAAACTAGATACTTTAGTGATGTTTTGTAGCTCGTTTTTGGGCAGAGTAGCGGATGTTTTAAAAGAACTAGGTATTAATTTTCTGTAATCTGGATATGCTCCGTCAATTAATCTGGTTACCAGTTCTATATCACCGACAATAAACAATACTTGTTGGTCATCATGTGTTACTGAAACTAGCTGTTCATTGTCATCGATAATTCTAAGTAAATCCAGGATTGCTGTAGCCGGTATTAGTAGTGAAACTTCTTCTTTAAGCGCAATGACCTTTCGCTCCGCCAGACGATAGCTGTCGGTCGCAACAACGTACAGACTACCGTTATATGTGTGTAGGTATACTCCGGTTAAAACTGGACGAGTTTCATCATTACTAGCCGCCACAACCACCTGTGATAAAGCTTTTTTTAGAATGGAGCTTGATACATTCCAGGTTTTACCTTCTTGTATGGTTGGCATAACAGGGTAATCTTCGGCTGGTATTCCGTTAATAGTTGAATTGAATGAGTCTGTTTTAATATGAAGTTTGGTTTCATCAACTACAATATTAATCACGCCCGGTGACAAACTAGACACAAAGTCCTGCATCAGACGAGCAGGGACTGTTATAGCGCCTTTTTCTGATACTTTTGAGCCTATGTAGTGGGTGATGGCAATATTTAGGTTGGTGGCAGCGATACAAACCCGATTGTCGACGGTTTTAATTAGTATATTAGACAATATCGGTAGGGCATTGCGTGTGCTAGCAACTCTGGCAACATTTGATAATGCTTTGTTTAGGTTTTCTTGAGTTAACTGCAGTTTCATATTATATCCCTTTCGTTAGTATTATTTATATAAGGTAGTAGTAGTTTTAGTAGGGCCTGTGGATTGTGTTCATAACTAATATTTAACAGATTAAAAAAGCTAAAAATCTTTGAGTAAAAACTGTGCACAGCGTCATGTAAAGACTTGTATAAACTAAGGTTTTGTACACCACCAACCTTGGCACCAAATTTGTGCTGCTCATAACTTACGGTTTGTGAACAACTACTCAACAACTCGTCCCCAGGCTTTGCACAGGTTTCTGAACAACCACTATACATAGAGTCGGTCCTTAATTTCTGCCAAAGCAACTCTTACGTCTTCATCAAAAGCTTTTTCTTTCTCGATTTTTTCTACAGAGTGAATAGCCGTGGTGTGGTCTTTACGGCCTAGCTCACGGGCAATTTTAGGGAAGCTAAGGTGTAGCTCATTACGTAGCATATACATTGCAATTTGGCGCGGTACGACAATTTCGCGGTCACGCTTGGGTCCCAAAATGTCATCCATACTTAGGTGAAAATGCTTGGCGGTTTTTTCAATAATTTGTTTAGGGGTAATGTGTTTTGGCCGATTTTTTGTACTACCTAGTAGGGCGATAGCAATTTCGGCAGTTGGCGACAGTCCACGCATTTCACAAAAAGCAATTAGCTGGTTGAGCGCACCTTCCAGTTCACGGATGTTGTTTTGGACATAACTTGCTAGGTGTTCTACTACGTCGTGCGGTAGCTCGATATTGTGCTGACTAGCTTTGACTTGGATAATTGCACAACGCGTCTCAAAGTCGGGTGCCTGCATATCAATCGCCATACCCCACTCAAACCTAGAGCGTAAACGGTCTGTAAGGGTTGGTATATCTTTTGGCCGAGTATCACTAGTAATAATAATTTGTTTGTTAGCTTGATGCAGGGCGTTAAAAGTATGAAAAAATTCTTCCTGAGTTTTTTCTTTGCCAGCAATAAACTGGATGTCATCGATGATAAGTACGTCAGCACTCCGGTAGTATCCGGCAAAGTCGGTATTTTTCTTAAAGCGGATAGCGTCTAAAAATTCTTGGACAAATTGCTCGGTCGACACATAAACTACGTGGGCATTTTTGTTGTTGGTCACCACCATATTACCAACAGCTTGGATTAGGTGAGTTTTGCCAATCCCAACACCGCCGTATAAAAACAGTGGGTTATATTTACTGCCAGGATTTTGAGCAATGGCTTGGCAAGCAGCGTAGGCCAGCTCGTTGCCAGAGCCGACAATAAAATTCTCAAATGTGTAGCGCTCATTAATACCTTGGCGGTAGGTGTGTGTCAGACTACTGGTGATAGTTGTGTTTTGGCTCTGAGGCTCTTGGCTTGTAGATTGTTGCAAGATGACAGTTTCGTCTTGAATCTTACGGTTTAGTGACGAGGCTGGCAAGATTTTATATTCAATCGTTTCAGCTTCGATACCATTTTTCTTTAAAGTTTCATTAATAAGGTCGTTAAACTTTTTTTCTAGTTGTTGTTTTATAAAAACATTGGGTGCGCCAATTACTACAACTCCATCCTTTATTTTTAAAAGACGAGTGTTTTTAAACCAAGTGACATAATTGCCCTGAGAAACGCTAAGTTCTATCTCTCCCAGGACTGCTTGCCATAAACCCATGGTATCCATTAACTTCTATACCCCTTCAGGTTTTTATTAGTTTTCCCCGTAAGCTTTTTATCAGCTGTTACCTATAAAGATAACATTAAATACCCATACTTTTCCACAGTTTTGTAAAATTCACATAGATTTTTATTAGAATTAGGGGCAACAGATAAATACTTGTACACAGAGAATCGGTCAATCTGTTATTTTTGTGGATAAAACTTGGAGATTGGTGGAAAACTTGCTATTATATCGGGGACTATTATTGTCAATATTACGTAAATGACGATAAATTCTAGCTTTGTTCTTAAGTAGGGCCTAATCCTATATACTAGTTACAAACTACTAAACACTAATTTTTTAAGGAATATTATGCCCAAACGAACCTACCAACCAAAAAAACGCCAGCGTAGCAAACAAGCTGGGTTTATTAAGCGCATGGCTACAAAGGCTGGACGCAACGTGATGAAGCGACGTCGACTTAAAGGTCGCGCCCGTCTAACCCACTAAGATTTAATTTAAAATTATGATCAATCGTTTGTATCGATTCCATGGTCATAACTCGCTTTCATACCTTTTTAGGAAGGGCAATGTCGAAAGAGTTGATTTTCTATCGCTCAAATTTGCACGTGGTAAAAATGACGACTACCGACTATCTGTAATAGTTAGTAAAAAAGTTAGCAAATCAGCTGTTGTCCGCAACCGGATACGCCGGCGGATTTACGAAATATTCAGAGTAATGAAAAAAGCCTCTAGCGTAAAATGGCCATATGACATGGCGCTGACAGTTTATGACGAGCGAATTTCTAGCATGTCGCATAACGAACTTCATGAGTTAATCGAAAAACTTCTAAAAAAATCCAAAATCATCTAACCAAACAAAACCAAAAACCTATCATACAATAAAACGTCTATTTCCAAGGAGCCTCCTTGGAAATAGACAAAATGTGATGTAGTAGATTACAGTAATTTAATAGAATCAATCTGTTAAAAATGTTACAGTATTAGAGATGGAATTATTTAGGACGTTAGTTGAACAGCCTATCTTCAATTTGCTTGAAGTAATTTATGCTTTGGTGCCAGGTCATGACTTAGGCGTTGCTATTATTATTTTCACGGCGTTGATTCGGTTTTCTTTGTGGCCATTTGTAAAAAAACAACTACATCACACCAAAAAAATGCGAGACCTCCAGCCGGAGCTCAAAAAAATCAAAGAAGCATCAGGCGGTGACCGCCAAAAACACGCCCGCATGCAAATGGAGTTTTATAAAGAGAAAGAGATTAAACCATTTAGCACTATTGGTACTTTGCTAATTCAGGTCCCGATTTTTATTGGGCTATATCAGGCGGTTAATCGGCTTATTAAAAACCAGGACAGCCTACAAAGTTTTTCCTACGAATGGGTAAAAAACCTTTCTTGGATAAAGCATATATCAGAACATCGTGATGCCTTTGACCATAGTTTTCTTGGGCTAGTCGATTTGTCCCAAAAAGGCCTAAAAGTCGGCGGGGGCATTTATTTCGCAGCCATAGTTTTAGCGGCGATTGCTGCGTTTGCGCAATATAATCAGAGCAAATCTTTAATGATGGACCAAAAAGAATCTCGTAAACTTAAAGATATTCTAAAAGCCGCAGCCTCCGGTGAACAAACAGACCAAACAGAAATGACCGCCGCTGTTAGCCGAGGCATGTTGGTGTTTATGCCGTTTATGACATTTATTTTTTCTATCAGTATTGCATCGGCACTTTCTTTATATCTCCTAACCAGCAGTTTAGTTGGCTACATTCAACAACGTCGAATTTTAGGTAAAGATGTGGAAGAAATGATAGAGATAGCCGAAGAACTAGAAACCAATCCGCACACCAGCAAAGAAAAAACTAACGCAAAGAATAAGAAGCCAAAGAAAAAGCCATCCGCTGGCCAGCGGACCAAAAAACCTAATTCTAAAAAAAGGAGAAGGTGATGGAAGAAAGCATATTATACGCAAAGAAATATTTAGAGGACCTGTTGTCCTTCTTTGGTCTTAATACCGACGTACGAGCCAGTAATAGCGACGATGAAGTTATTGAGCTGAATATTCCATCAACTCACCTAAACGGATTCTTAATAGGTCAGCATGGCGAGACAATGCACGCCATGCAATTTTTGGTTAGTAGCGCACTTCGGAGCAATGGCTATGAAATATCGCGTATTAACGTCGACGTTGCAGATTATAAGGCCCAGCGAGCCAACAGATTAGCTGATGAGGCGCACGAATGGGTAAAAGAAGTTAAAAAGTCTGGTAAAGCCATTGAGCTACAGCCGATGAACGCTGCCGACCGACGCACTGTTCATAAACTTGCCGGCGAGCACGGTATAGAGACAGAATCTATCGGCGAAGGTCGTGACCGCCATATCATCCTAAAACCCGGTTCTGATGTCATTGCCGATGTTGAGCTCCAGCCAGAAATAACCGACTTAGAACCTGAAACCAAAGACTAATAACTATCTTCTATCTTCCAATAGCCAACTTCTAAATCTACCGATGTGTTCGTTTTTTATTTTTCTTCTTTTTAGCAGTGGTTGATTTCTTTGCGGTCTTTTTTGGCTTTTCTTTGGCTCCGGCCGTAACGGCAACCGCCTCAGCTGTAACATTTTCTGCAGTCTTCAATGACGGGACACGGTTGAGTATCTTTAGAAAAACGTAGAAAAATATCACAAAAAAAATGATTGTTAACACTATAAACATAACCTTACTTTTTCTGGGAGCTGTACTATTAACAAAGGTCTTTGACGTAGATGGTCCAACAGTAACTGACGGGGTTTTCTGATTTGGGCTGCCAACAACACTTAGACTTTTCTTTTTGCCTGTTTCCAGTACAGATGAACTGCTATTTTGGCTGGCGCCAGCTTGGGTTTGTAAAGTCCCGGTGCTTTGTCCTGCGGTGGACTGATTTTGAAGCGACCCACTACTCTGGACATTTTGTTGAGCTAACACTAAGGCGGGGCTAAAAATAAATAAACTACCTACTAAACTAATCAATAATTTTGTCTTAAGCATCACTATTATTTTATACCAAGTGTCATTTTTATTATATCTAGTATTTCTTGGCTCATTTTCTCCCATGAATATTTGGCAAGTTGTTTTTTGCCATTTTCTACTAAATTTTTGCGTAAATCTGGTGACTCTATCACTTTATTTATGGCTCTGGTCATATCATTTGCGCTATTTGGGTCAAAATATTCGGCCGCCTCACCATAAACTTCTGGCAGGCAAGTGGCATTAGAGCTAACCACAGGGCAACTATGGGCCATTGCTTCTAGTCCTGGCAGGCCAAAACCTTCGCTCAGTGCCGGCAACACGTAACACTCGGCATTTTCATACAGCCATTTCAGTTCAGCGTCGCTGATAAAACCAGTAATTATTATGTCTTCAGAGTATTTTCGTCCTTTTAGCCAATCTTCTAATTGGTCAAAGTAAAATTCTTTCTTACCGGATAAAACTAATTTCAAATCTGGCTTTGTTTCTTTTAGTTTTTCAAAGGCTAATACCAAATTATTAATATTTTTATGGGGGAAGGGACTGCCAACATGGAATAAAAATTTGAACTTTGAACTTTGAACTTTGAACTTTGGCGGTGAAGCCTTAACCGCCTTTGGTAAATCGCCAGCTTCATAAACTACCTCAATTTTGTTTGCTAAATTGGCAGAATATTTGGCTAAATCTTCTTTAACAAACTTTGTTGGGACAATAATTTTGTTGGCAGAGGCATTGCCTTCCCAGAAGAGCAGTCTATAGCCAGCCATCCTTATAGCGTGTAGCCATTCTGGCAGTTTGCCGGCTCGCGCAAACCTCAGCATGGTCAAATCATGTGTAAAAGTGACGTTTTTACCAAAGTAGAGCAGGGGAGTCAGCCCTGTCATAGTAAAGTAAACTAAATCTGGATTTAGGCCATATAACTGCCAAGCAAACCCAATATGCTGGAGCGGGTTCATGCTAAATCGCTTATATTTGCAGACAACCGTTTGGATATTAGGTGCGTCGAACTTAATATCGTCTGACGGCTCAACCAGAACTGTATAATTATTTTCTTTATCTAGGGCAGGGAGCCAACTCAAAAACCTATCCACCGGCCGACCAGTGCTGGCTCTGCGTATTCTAGCGTCAATAACAATGTGTTTAGCTTTTGTATACATCTCTTCTGTGCCTTATTCTTAAAATAACAATTTTATCATTATCTATATCAAAAATAATCCTAAAAATACCAACCCTCCGCCTATACGAGCCAATCTTACTATCAACTAAACTAGTCGCAAAAATTAACGGGTCTTTATTTTTTGCAAAGTATTCTAATTTTTTCTGGATACGTATTTTTACGACTTGGTCGAGTTTTTTAATATCTTTCTTAGCACTAGAGGCGATGAGTATCTGGTACTTCATCTTCTATAAATCGCCAAAAACGTCTTCTAGGCTAAAAATCTCACCCTTTTTATATTCTTCACGGGCTTTTTTAATGCTTTTTAAATACTCGGGGTTGGATGCTTCCAGTAAATCTTCGTAGGTATCAATATCTATAATAGCTACTTGTTCTTTACCTCGTTTTTTTACAATTAGAGTCTGACCCGCTGTTACGGCGTCTATAGTGCTACTTAAATTGTTTCTTAAATCTGATGAATCTATGGTTTTTGTAGTCATAATTTTCCTTTCATCGTACGTTTCGATTGTACATTACAAATGTACAGATGTCAATCATCCAAGTCCTGCTGTTACAATAGGGAACAGATGAAAAAAGCTTTTCCTATTTCGCTATCTACCATCTACAAACTACTAGCTACCAGCACCTTAGCGCTATTCATTTATATGCCGTTCCACACTTTTTTGTCGGTTTGGCTCAGTACTTATACTGGCAGTTTGGATTTTTGGAAGGTCTGGAAAGATGTTTTAACTGCTGTAGTAACTATATTTTGTATAGCTACGGTATTTTTAACATCTAAAGTTTCTAAACTATATAAAAATATATTAATTTTGATTTCAATTTATGCACTTTTACATTTAATATTATTTTTTTCTAGCAGCCAGCCATTATTAACCGGCACTTTGGCGTTTATATATAATTTACGTATATTTTGTTATTTAATCATTGGCTATAGTCTGGCTATATTATTACCGAAAAGCGATTTACTACGTAAATACAGCAAGCTTTTAATACTGCTCAGCACAGTAGTTTGTTTTTTTGCTCTGCTCCAATATTTGTTACCAAAAGACATCATGACGCACTTTGGCTATGCCGTTGAGCGCGGTGTTAAACCTAACTTTTTTATAGATGATAAACCAGATTTATTTAGAGTTTTCTCTACCCTTAAGGACCCTAATTCTCTGGGTGCGTTTTTAATCCTCCCTATAACTTTGCTGGTCCAAAAATTGATTAAAAACTGGAAGACTAATCGGCGGATGTTTATCGTTAGTCTTTTGGTTCTTCATGTTTGGACACTGCTTTTAACCTTTTCACGCAGTACGCTTCTTGCCACGATTTTGGCAGTTAGCACTTTGCTAGTTATGCAAAACGCTAAATTTATAAAAGCTCACAAGCAACAAATTATCACCTATGGAGTTGGGTTTTTGGTTGTTATTACCGGTTTTGTTTATATAATGCGCGACCAATATTTTGTTCAAAATGTCGTGTTCCACGCCGACGAAAGCACGACTTTAGCCAGCCCCAATGAACTCCGGGGTTCATTGGCAGAACGTGCCGTAAACGGCATTATCCATCAGCCGTTAGGTCACGGTCCTGGCACGGCTGGGCTAGTTTCCACTCGTTTGCCAAACGGGCTACTAACAGAAAATTACTTTTTGCAGATTCTTTATGAAGTCGGTATCTTCGGCTTCGCAATTTTCATAGCTATACTATTTTTAATTGTCCAAAAGCTCTGGATACTACGCAAAAACGAACCTGCAAGGGTCCTGCTTGCCAGTTTCGTCGGCTTAGCTTTTGCTAACTTGTTATTCCATACCTGGTCCAACGAAGCGGTGTCGACGGGGTGGTTTATGCTTAGTGGGATTGCGCTAGTTTATAAATAATTTTAACTGGTATAATAATTCGATAAGTAAGGACTATAATATAGAAGGAACAAAAAATTTATGGGCAAAAAGGCGTTAATTACTGGGATTACTGGACAAGATGGTGGACATTTAGCAAAATTGCTTCACGAAAAAGATTACGAAGTTTTCGGGATCATCCGCGGCCAACACAATCCAAAGCGTCGTCAAACTGAGGAAGAATTTCCATATGTAAAACTAATCGAAGCAGATTTGATAGATTTATCCTCACTTGTTAGGGCTGTTGAACTTTCACAGCCTGACGAAGTTTATAACCTAGCTGCTATTAGCCACGTTGGTTATTCATTCAAAAACCCCCAACTCACCGAGAGTGTTACTGCAGGTGGGGTCTTGAACATACTTGAAGCCATAAGACTTAACGGTTTAACAGAAAAAACTCGTTTTTATCAAGCGTCAACCTCAGAGATGTATGGTGGTCTCGAATATAACAGGCCAGAAACTGGGTATACAGAACAATCGTCTTTCCACCCTCGTAGCCCTTACGGTGTGGCTAAGCTTTATGGGTATTGGATCACACAAAATTATCGTGAGAGTTATGGTATGTTTGCCTGCAACGGAATCCTTTTTAACCATGAAGGCGAGCGAAGAGGTCCAGAATTTGTTACTCGCAAGATTACCAACGCAGTTGCGCGCATCAAGCTGGGCAAACAAGACCACATAGAACTGGGCGATTTATGGCCAAAGCGTGACTGGGGCTATGCAGGCGATTACGTAGAAGGAATGTGGCTGATGTTACAGCAAGACAAACCAGATGATTATGTTTTGGCAACCGGCGAGACTCACTCTATTGAAGATTTTTTAGAACTAGCATTTAAAGAAATTGGCATTGATGACTGGAAGCCATATATTAAGCAAAATCCTGCGTTTATGCGTCCTGCAGAGGTAGATTTGCTTTTGGGCGACCCTTCTAAGGCGGAAACAAAGTTAGGCTGGAAACGTAAAGTTGATTTCCCGGGGCTTGTAAAATTAATGGTTGAACACGACCTTAAACTAGAAGCGGGTACTTAAACCCATACTTTGTTTTGTGACGATAAAGTACATTCAGTTATAAAGTTGCAATAATATCAGCTATTGTTTTATCTAAAGCTATTTGGGGGTTCCAGCCGGTATCACTGGTTAATCTTGAATGGTCACCAATAACTTTTTTTGGGTCAGATGGTCTAATAAGAGACGTGTCTTCATTAATAACTAAAACATCATAGTTGATGTCCAAAACTTTGCAAATTGCTTTTAATATATCTTCGCCACTATATCCAACTCCACTACAAACGTTATATAAATTATGATCAAGGTTCCCAGCCGTTGCCAAATCAGCATAGGCTCGAGCTATATCTCTTACGTCGGTATAGTCACGAATTGTTTTAATGTTTCCGACTGAAATCTGTGAATTTTTTCGATCCATTTTCTGCAACTTATCCACTAGGTCTGGTACTAGAAAGCCCAAAGCCTGTCCAGGGCCGATGTGGTTAAAAGGTCTTACTACTACACAATCCAGTCCTTTTTCTTTAAGTTTTTTGGCTTCCTCCTCCATAGCAATTTTACTCAGTGCATAAGGCGACCCATCCATAACGGTACTCGAATCTTCAAATAAAGGGGTAGATTGATTTGAGTCGTAAATAGTGCCTGAGCTTATTGCGAGCATTCTGGCTCTTGGAGACTGTCTCAATATCTCGGCGCCCAATACAGCTACAACATCGACATTTACCTTCATATAAAGTTCGGGATTTTTAAAAGAGTCTCCAGTGTTTGCAAGACCAGCTAAATTAATCACTGCTTCTACTTGGCCAAGGTCTAGATCTGCTACTTTTTTTGGGTCTGTAATATCGCACTTGTAGTACTTAGTAACTACGTTTTCAATCTCAGGGCGAGGGCGGTCTTCAAAACTGCCAATTCCAATTATTTCAGAATCCCGAGAACTCAACTCACGGGCTAAATGCTTACCTACAAAACCGTTTATTCCGGTTATTATGACCATTGTTACTAGTGTATCAGAGTGCTAAACTTAAAAGAATGCAAAAACTTCGTCGTCGTTATCACTATTCAGTTATCTTGTTGCGACAACTTGTTATTACAGATTTTAAGTTAAGGTATCAAGGATCAGTCCTTGGATATCTGTGGTCCTTGTTAAGGCCCCTTGCTTTGTTTGTGATTTTATATTTTGTTTTTGCAAAATTCTTAAGAGTTGGTGAAGCAGTGCCATACTACCCAGTATATCTATTATTAGGGATTGTACTTTGGAACTACTACCTAGAAGTTACCAGCAATAGCGTTGCTTCAATTGTCGGCAGGGGTGATTTGATACGTAAAATTAATTTTCCAAAATATGTCATAGTTTTAGCGGGATCTTTCTCTGCGCTAATAAATCTTTTTTTAAATTTTATTATTATCATAATTTTTATGCTTTTAACAGGTACAGATATCAGCTCCGGTGTAGTTTGGTTACCTCTACTTATACTAGAAATGTTTATTTTTTCATTAGGAACGGCATTTTTACTTTCGGCTGCATTTGTAAAGTTCAGAGACATTTCATACATATGGGAAGTCATAATGCAGGGAGCATTTTACGCCACGCCCATACTTTATCCTTTGTCTTACGTGATTGACAATGTGTCGGTACTGGCTGCAAAAATACTAATGCTAAACCCCATGGCTCAAATTATTCAAGACATTAGAGAAGTAATAATTACGGATAAAACGATAACTATGTCCGACCTATATGGCTCAAACTATTCAAGAATTATTCCGTTGGCTATAGTTTTATTTTTAGCATTGTTCTCAACATATTACTTTAGAAAACGATCTAAATATTTTGCGGAGGAAGTCTAGCTATGTCAGAAGAGATCGTAATTAAAGTCAATAATGTTTCGAAAGATTTTATTTTGCCTCATGCACAAAAAAACACACTTAAAAGTTATTTCACAAGCATATTTGATTTTTCTACAAAGAAACATAAAAAAAATATGCATCACGCGCTTAAAAACATTTCTTTTGAAATAAAAAAAGGTGAATTTTTTGGTATTGTTGGCAGAAACGGAAGTGGTAAAAGTACACTACTAAAAATTCTTGCAGGAATTTATCAGCCGTCAAATGGCTCAGTTGATGTAAAAGGAAGATTGGTGCCATTTATTGAACTAGGCGTGGGCTTTAACCCAGAACTTACAGGTAGAGAAAATGTCTATCTTAACGGTGCATTACTTAATTTTTCTAAAGAAGAAATAGATAAAATGTACGACGAAATTGTAAAATTTGCAGAACTAGAAAAGTTTATGGACCAAAAACTAAAAAACTACTCTTCTGGTATGCAAGTACGACTAGCTTTTTCTATGGCTATCCGAGCCCAAGCCGATATATTACTAGTAGATGAAGTACTCGCGGTAGGTGATGCAGATTTTCAAAGAAAGTGTTATGAATATTTTCGGAAAATTAAGGGGGACGGTACTACCGTTGTATTCGTTACTCATGACATGTCTGCTGTACGAAAGTATTGTGACAAGGTGCTTTTAATAGAAGATAGTAATATGGCGAAAATAGGCAATGCAGATACCGTTGCCAAAGCGTATCTACAGCTTTTTACTAACACAGAAGAGATTACTAATTCTATTGAGTCCAAAAAGCGCTGGGGGGATAAAAAAATAACATATAAAAAAGTAAAAGCTAAACCAGATTATGACAAAAAAATAATAAGAATCTCTTTTGAAATAGAAGCTTATACTGATGTCTTGGACCCCAACTATGGTTTTAAGATCTCTAATGATATGGGTCAATCGATTTTGGGGACAAATACGGAGATTGAAGAAATAAAAGTGGGTCCTCTACAAAAAGGAGATAAACTGCTATTTAACTGGGATGTTCCAAATATTTTTAATGAAGGCAAGTATTATGTTGAAGTTGTTATTCTGTACAACTCAACAAAAGTTTCTGATTGGTGGGAGGAAGCAGACGCATTTCACATCCGTAACCATAAAAAAACACCATATATTGTGAACCCAGAAGTAGTCTTCTCTAAATTACACGAAAAGGTCATTTAATTAAATCTCTTTTTTTGCTAATATATGATTTGAATGAAAGAATATAAACATAGTGTGGTATCAGGTGAAAAACTGGAACCGCTTTTTAGTATCGGCGATATATATGTCTCTGATTTTCTAAAAGATGGAGAATATCCGAAAGGACCACCATGTGAGTTAACTTTAGGGTTCGACCCAGTTAGTAAAGCAGTTCAATTAATGAAACAGCCGGATGCTTCGTTAATGTGGGGTAGTATGTATTACTATCGTAGTGCTGTGAACCCTGCCATGCGCGAAGCTCTGGAAGATCTAGCACATAAAACCTGTATATCTATACCACAGAAAGACAGCAAGAGTGTTTATTTGGATATTGCTTCAAATGATGGTTATTTACTTTCAACAGTAGACAAGAAAAAATACATTAGAGTGGGGGTTGACCCGTCGGATTACCCAGAAGCTAATAACAAAGATAATGTAGACATTAATATTAGAGACTATTTTTCAGCAAAAGCATTTAGAGCTACCGGGCTTAAAAAAGCGTCCAGAATAAGTTGCGCAGCTTGCTTTTACGATATTGACCAGCCAAAAAAATTTTTACAAGATGTGTACGATATTTTGGAAGACGATGGCTTGTTCACCCTACAAGTTTCGTACACGCCAGCCAATATATTGCAGACTGAACTTGGGGTAATATGCCATGAGCACCTTTTGTACTATAATCTAACTTCTTTAAAATGGCTCATGGATCAAGTAGGATTTGTTATTAAAGATGTTGAGTTAAATAATGTTAACGGAGGATCAATTCGTCTATATCTTCAAAAATCACAATCTATTGATAATTATTTAACACCAGCAGACAGAGATATTTGTTCAGTCAGAGTACAATCCCTAATAGACTGGGAAGAAAAAAACGGCTTTAACGACAAGGATATATATATGACTTTCTTCGAACAAATTTTGAAGTTAAAAAAAGAAACCGTTGACTTTATTAATAAAGCTAAAAATGAAGGAAAAACTATCTGGGGGTACGGTGCAAGCACCAAAGGGAATACTCTTCTTCAAATGTTTAATATTGACAAAGGAATGCTTGACGGAATAGCCGAAAAACAAGAAGTCAAGTGGGGGAGGCGTACTATTGGGACCAATATCCCAATATTTCCTGAAGAAACTATGAGAAAAATTCAACCAGATTATTTATTGATATTACCTTGGTTTTTCAGGAATAGTTTTATCGAGAGAGAACAGGATTACTTAAAAAAAGGCGGAGTGATGATTTTCCCAGCTCCTGAATTTTCTACCTTTTCACTAAAATAATAATTACCAGCCCCCAGTCAATTAAATTAAAAAAGCATAATCAATCAATATGGACTATTTAGACGATTCTTTTAAAATAACATACGCTCAAAATCGCGAAGATATAATCC
>JAYUAP010000091.1:0-1486 GCA_043741255.1 Candidatus Saccharimonadota bacterium
TGAGTATTCTCACGTCAATTGACCACCTGTTCTCATGTCGACTGCCCAGCATTATTATGTTGGTTGACCACTTATTTCATTTCTAGTGCATTTATAATAACGATTGACGTTTAACGAGTAACGTTATATTATTGGTCATGGCAATTAAATCATTCGAATGCAAAAACACAGAAGCCCTTTATGAAGGAAACAAGCCTAAACAGTTTAGAAACATAGAAACTGTAGCTGAGCGGAAATTGCAGATGATAGATTCTGCTGTAGAACTTAACGACTTGCGTTCGCCACCTGGCAACCGATTAGAGGAATTAGGTGGTGACAGAAAAGGCCAGTATAGCATTAGAATTAATGATCAGTGGCGTATTTGCTTTAAGTGGCAAGATGGTGATGCATATGATATTGAAATTGTGGATTACCACTAAAAAGGAGTTATATGATGGCAACAAACAAAATGAGAGCAATACATCCAGGCGAAATCTTAAGGGAAGAGTACCTAGCACCCCTAGCGCTCACTTCACACGCACTTGCAATGAATCTGCACGTGCCTGCGACACGCATTAACGATGTCGTGAGGGGAAAAAGAGGTATTACCATTGATACTGCAATTCGTTTAGCACGCTTTTTTGGTACAACGGCACAGTTCTGGTTAAATTTACAAAATAGCTATGACTTAAAATTAGCTAATGCAAAGGGTGTAGAAAAAAAGATTGAGGATGAAGTCCATCCCTTGATGGTCGCTGCTTAATTTTTCGCATCTCAATTCGATGAAAATAAGTGGTCAGTACTGATAAGAATGACTGGTCAATTTGATGAGAATACGCACTGTAGAAATTAAAGCTGGTTCTATATCTGAAATCTTATGAATTTTAACAATAGCGTAGTCTAAAGATGGTTGTTCAGGGTTGCCGCTTAAGATTACTTTTCCCTTAATATCCTGATGAAGAAATTCATTTTTTGAATCGCAACTATTTTGTCCTAAAGAAATAAAGATAGGTGAATCTCCAGTTCTTACTTTTTGATTAGTAATTGCGTGTGCATTTATTAATACATGACATGGGGAAATCAAAACAGCAGATCCATATTGAATTTCGTTGGAATTAACTGGAACATCTGAAACAACGCCAACAGAGTTAACTTGCTGCAAAAATGAGTTTAAAAATGGGTCAGCGCGATCTACTCTAAGCTCACTCTGGTCGTAGATTTCTTCTATTTTGGAAGATTTTAATGGCTCAGTCTGAATTTTATAAAGATGGCTATATTTTAAATTTAATTTGACTTTAATCTTTTGCATATCTTCATGGATATCTGACTTATCTACCAAACAAGTTCCAGCCGCTTGAGTCGTCAAAGTAATCCCTTGGATCATCATTGCTAAGGCGATCTGAGCAAGACCCGATTTTGTGGAAGGGCAAGTTGATGATATTTTATCAACTTGTTAGGAGTTTCCATGAAACGTATTCCCCGTCGTTTATTTACCGAAGAGTTTAAA
>JAYUAP010000092.1:0-1477 GCA_043741255.1 Candidatus Saccharimonadota bacterium
TGATGCTTTGTCTCGATTAATTTGTATAGTCCACTTCTTTCTAAGACAATCATATAATATTATCCTCTCGATTATCACGCTCTAGGGTGCGCAACTCTATATGTTTTTCTATATATTTAACAAAACCCAAGGCGCATTTTTTGTTATACGTTCGTATAGTGTAGTCCCGAATTCGGGTGTGCAGGGTTATTGTGGTCCAGAAACCAATATGGCCATATCTAACTCCACTGACGACACCATAATTTATTTCATCTTCGTTGATGAAAAACGGCTTAACATCAAGAAATATTACTCGGCAGTCGGTTGCTGTCAGCATCACAAAACCATCAGCGTGGTCCCCGTAGATAACTCCGCCGATGTGTTCATCTACATGAATAAGGTTTGGCAAATAATGAGCTTCCATACTGGAAAGCCCAGCCTTTGAGGCACCGAGGTCTTTTAATTCTTGCTTAATTCGCTGACGATGGGTAACGGGATTTACAATTTTAGTAAAAACACTACTTTTTTTGCTATCACTCAGATACCTTTGTCGGTGATTTTGCGTAGGTAGTGCGTACATGATGGATTACTCCCACTACATTTAAGCACCTTTTGGGGCCCGAAGAGTTGATTTTAGTCATGCTCAATGTGTGATTATTAGCACATTATATTTTTCAAGCTAACAGAGTTAAATTATTTAACTTTTGTCATTAGACGCAAGTTAGAGATGTATTGCTGGGGGTCTATTTTAGGATGAGAATTAAGATAATTCATGTGCTTGTCAGTAAAGGATATCAAGTTGTCTGGATTCTGAATTATATTGGCACTATAGCTAGGTGAAGTGTTGTAGGTTTTGTCTACGGCCATTTGGTCTAGTGCGCCCTTGACCATGACACCTTCTTCCGACTCAAAGAAACTAACGCGTTTTTTTACCGTAGCCACTATTTTTTGGCTTTCTTTGGTTTTTTGGTCTCTTTGCGACCTTTATCTCGTGAACTCATAACACTCCGTCTTTAGTGTCTATTATACGCCTAAAATTGACGAAAACCTAATTACATATTATGCAATATAATTATAATCTATTGATTTTCGTCCGAATCATTATTGCTCATGTTCTCAAAGGCTAGCTTAATAGCACATTCACCAAGCTCTAAACCAAACTGTTTTTCAAGAACTCTTCCTAGCATTTCTAATTCCATCTCAGTCCCGACCCATCCAATTACGGCTGAGCGTTCAACTTCTGCATCAAAACCTTGACCAGTTTTTTGGTCAAAGCGGTTCCAGTTACTTCCGTCTGGTGAGATATCAGAAAAAGAAGCATCAATAACAAAACCAGAAATACCAGCTTTGTTTATCCGAATACATCTGACTAATTCTTCATCAAAATCGTCTATTATTTCCTCAAGTTCATTACCGGCATAGGCCGGAGCGTTCATATCAATCCACATGTTTCTACTCATATCTATCCAATAAAAACTGGCGGGCATGTAAGTTTCAT
>JAYUAP010000093.1:0-1466 GCA_043741255.1 Candidatus Saccharimonadota bacterium
GACTACTGCTCATTAGCGGACTCCTTTGGTCGTCAAGTAACCAAATTATGCCTTATCTATTGAGCAATGGTCTTTTTTTCATTCTGTAGGGTAATCAGACAATATTCATAATTTTGATCCCTAATTTTCTGAAATTTGTAAATTCCAGCTTCCCATAGAGTCGAAAACTTTATTTCAACCCTGTGACCATTGATTAACATGTCTGCATCTGAATCAGGGCTTCTGTCAACCGCCAGTTCTTTTAGCGCACACCACTGCTTTACTAATCTTTTACCTAGGCTGCCTTTAGACCCAGTTGGTAGCTCTAGTATCCATTCAAATGGACTTCCTTGCCATTCCGAACGATTTTTTTCGAAATCTTTCTTAATGTAATTAGCAGCAGAAGCAAGAAGATTAAAATCTGGGTTTGTGTTTGGCATAATTTATTTTTTCTTAGCTGTTTTTCTTTTCGGGTCAAAATTTATCCATTCGATATCGTTTATTTCCTTAAAACGTGTTGCCATAACATTCATCGATTGCAGGCTATTATCGATAAGTATAAAATGTCGTCCCAAATTGTAGCTGCTGAAGCCAGTTGTTCCACTTCCCGCAAAAAAATCAAGAACAATATCTCCAGGATTGGATGATGCTCGAACAATTCTATCTACGATTCCAAGTGGCTTTTGAGTTGGATAGCCAGTCTTTTCTTTGCCTGAGGTCGCTACAATTGTGTGCCACCACGTATCGGTGGGTAGTTTTCCTAATTTCGCTTTTTCTGGTCCAACAAGCCCTGGCGCCATATATGGTATACGATCTATGTCATGCACATTGAATGTATATTCTTTAGGATTTTTTACATAAACTAATATGTTATCGTGTTTTGCTGGCCATTTGTTTTTAGATTTTCCTCCATAATCATACGCCCATATTATTTCATTGAGAAAACTTTGCCTTGCAAATATTGTATCTAAAAGAATTTTGCAATAATGTACTTCGCGGTAATCTATGTGAAAATAAAAACTACCACTTGGTTTTAATATTCGATAAGCTTCGATTAATCTCGGCTTCAGAAAATCATGTATATATTCATCTGCATCGAACGTATCTTGATATTCTCGCGTTTCTAACTCAACAGTTTTATATGTTAACCCTTTAAAGCCAGTTCTATCACCTTGACTATCTCGGACTGTCTTTACAGTGGTTCTCTTTTGTGTTTTTTTTGTGTTGAATGGCGGATCTATGTAGATTAAATCCACTGACTCGTTTTTCAACTTCTTTAGAATTTTTAGATTTTCGCCAAAATATATTAGGTTTTTCATAAGATGCTGTTGTCCTGCAGAAAATAGAATTTAAGTTCTATTATAATATGAATCCCAAATAAAAGAGGGCGACCGAATTGCATCACGGGAAATGTTACTTTGGGAAGTAACGTTGCATCAGGGAAAATGTTACTTTCCGATAGGCGAATAAGCCAATCGGAGGAGCAA
>JAYUAP010000094.1:0-48705 GCA_043741255.1 Candidatus Saccharimonadota bacterium
TAGGAAACGAACATTTTTTATTTTTAAGCCGGTTTCTTCCAACGCTTCACGCTTGGCACAATCTTCCCACGATTCATTCATTTCTAGATGTCCGCCAGGTATACTCCAAGTATCTGCGCTGTGTGAACCGCGTCTTTTGCCCATAACGAATTGACCATCTTTCCAAATAAAAACTGCTACTCCAACGCCAGGTAAATTCACAATTTTGATACTCTCATTGCTATTATTATAAGATGAACGTGAAAATTGAGCCAGGAAAGTATGTTGTGGCAGTGTCGGGCGGTGTTGATTCTGTCGTACTTTTAGATTGCTTGAACAAAAACAAGAAGCTAGATTTAATAATTGCTCATTTTGACCATGGAATCAGGGAAGATTCTGTAAAAGATAGGAAATTTGTAGAAGGGCTGGCAAAAAAATACGACTTGGTTTTTGAATTCGAGGGTGAGGAATTGGGAGCTGATGCCAGTGAGGAATTGGCTAGAACACGACGTTATAAATTTTTAGAATCCGTTATGAAAAGTTATAAAGCCAAAGCTATTGTGACGGCCCATCACAAAGACGACGCACTAGAAACAGCAATCTTTAACTTGTTACGCGGAACTGGTAGGTCTGGACTAAGTTCATTAAAAACAACGGATAAAATTATTAGACCGCTACTACAATATAAAAAATCAGAACTTTTAGATTATGCATGTAAAAATAATCTGCAGTGGCTCGAAGACCCAACCAATAAATCATTAAAATACACTCGAAATAAAATCAGAAAATTTTTGGCAGAAGTGCCGACTGGTAAAAAGCAAAAATTAGAAGAAATAATTGGCAAAAACACAGCTCGTAACTTAGAAATGGATACACTGATACAAGGAATTTTTAATCATGGCTATGATAGCCGAAGCCATAGCTTTGATAGGACGTTTTATATATCTCTGCCACATAAAATCGCTAGTGAATTGGTTGTCTTTTGGTTAAAAAAGCTGGGTAGCAAATACGATAAAAAACTGGTAGAAAAACTAGTAAATAATCTAAAAGTTCTGCCAAACGGCGCAAAGACTGACGTCGATAAAAACCATTATTTTGAGCTTAGTGCCAAACAGATTAGCATGAGGAGGCGAACGCCTGTATAATATTTTAGTATTGGTTTGTTAAGCCAAAGAGATGAACTAACTTTTGGGAGTGTGAGTAATAATATTTTATGGATAAGAAGCAGTTTAAATTAAGCAAGAAACCAACCGACAAAAAAGCTAAGCCGGGCCAAAAAGCCTGGAAAAATTTTGGTTTTGTTATTTTGTTAGTAATTTTTGGTTTTGTTATTTTTGCATCAGCAGGAAATCATGAAACTCTAAAAACCGTTCCGTTATCTGATGTAGTAAGAAGAGCCAATAATGGCGAAATTAAGAAACTATTAATTCAAGGTAGTGAAATAAAAGTTACCAAACAGGGTGAAGACAAGCCGAGCGAGAAAACACGTAAAGAAGCCAGCTCTAGTATTTATGAACAGGGCCTAAATAAGGACACAAAAGCCGAAGTAAGCAGTGAAAAAGAGTCAAATAGTGGCAATATTTTAACCACCTTACTTGTAACTGTACTGCCTGTAATCATTATCGTGGCCGTATTGCTGTATATGATGAAAAGTGCCCAAGGGCAGGGCAACCAAGCGTTAAGCTTTGGTAAAAGTCGGGCGCGTTTATACGGGAACCAAAAGGACAAAGTATCATTTAAAGATATTGCTGGAAGTAACGAGGCCAAGCAAGACCTAGAAGAAGTTGTAGAATTTCTTAAATTCCCTAAAAAGTTTGAAGAAGTTGGCGCGCGGATTCCTAAAGGAGTGTTGCTGATTGGCCCTCCAGGTACTGGTAAAACCATGCTGGCTCGTGCGACGGCCGGTGAAGCAAATGCACCATTCTTTAGTATTTCTGGTTCAGAATTTGTTGAAATGTTTGTTGGTGTTGGTGCTTCTAGAGTGCGTGATTTGTTTGCTAAGGCCAAGAAAAACTCGCCATGCATAATCTTTATAGATGAGATTGACGCTGTTGGACGCCGGCGTGGTTCTGGAATGGGCGGTGGCCATGATGAGCGCGAACAAACGCTGAACCAGATTTTAGTGGAGATGGATGGATTTGAACAAGGTGAAAATGTGATTGTACTAGCTGCTACTAACCGTGCTGACGTGTTAGACCCGGCGCTTTTGCGACCAGGCCGTTTTGACCGCCGGGTAAACATCGCTTTACCAGACCGCAAAGACCGCGAAGCAATCCTAAAAGTACATTTTGCCAAAAAACCGTTAGAAAAATCTGTAGACATAGATGCTTTGGCGGCTAAAACTGCTGGTAGCTCTGGTGCTGACCTAGCTAACATTGCTAATGAGTCTGCAATTTTAGCCGCCCGTAAGAATCAAAAAACTATTACTAATAAAGTTGTCACAGAAGCGTTTGAAAAAGTCGCCATCGGTCCAGAGCGTAAAAGCTCTATTATGAGCGAGAAAGAAAAAGAGCTGACGGCATACCACGAAGCCGGGCATGCGTTAGTTGGGCATATCCTTCCTGAAAGTGATTTAGTACACAAGGTTACTATTATCCCACGTGGCGGTACTGGCGGTGTGACATGGTTTATCCCACCAGAAGACAAGAGCTACCACAGCATTTTAGAATATAAAGACGTGTTAGGTAGAATGCTAGGCGGAAGAATCGCCGAAGAAGTAGTCTATGGTAAAGATAAAGTAACAACCGGTGCTGGCTCAGATTTGCAAAAAGCCGCTGAACTTGCTCGTGACATGGTGGTTAGTCAAGGAATGGGCAAAAAACTTCGTGACCAAGTTTTTCGTGTAGAATCTGGGCTGATGTTTGACCGTATGACTCACGAGAAACAATATTCTGAGGAAACAGCTAAAATTATCGATGAAGAGATTGAAGCACTCGTTACTGAAGCTGCCAACCGTGCCCGTGAAGTAATCAAGGCCAATCTTAGCTATCTGGAAAAGTTAAAAGACGCACTACTAGTATCCGAGACTGTAGAAGCTGGGGACGTTATCAAAATTTTTGAAGGTACGCATCTTCCGAAATCCGCAACTCTTTAGAATTTACTACTGTCAATAATCTGTTATCAGGCATATAATATACTCCAGATAATATGCCCAAAAATAATAATTTTAGTTTAACAAAGCATTCCAAAAGGCTTTTCACACGTGCTAATAAGCGCATAAGTTTGAGTAATGCTGCCGCTCTTTTGATTACAGCATCGGCACTCGGCCAACTACTTGGGTTCCTTAGAACTAAGCTAGTTAACGCCAACTTTGACGCTATTGGTCCGCAGAGTACTGACGCTTATTTTGCGGCCTTTAAGATACCGGATTTATTCTTCTTTACACTGGCTGCCGGTGCACTAGGTGTAGCCTTCATGCCGTTTTTGGCTGAACACCTGAATCGGGGTGACAAAAAAGGCATCTGGGAACTAAGTAGCAGTCTTATGAATCTTTTGGCCATTGTCATGGCTGTAATTGGCGTGATTATTTTTGTCTTTGCCGAGCCGTTACTTAACCATGTAGTAGCGCCTAATTTAAGTCCCGAGCAAATGCATAACGCCTCTACGATAATGCGCCTTATTGCCTTTAACCCGCTGTTATTCACGTTGTCGGGAATCTTTAGTAGTGTCCAGCAAACCTTCGGCCGATTCTTTTTTTATGCTATAGCACCACTTTTTTATAACGCCACAATCATAGTTAGCATTTATGTTTTTAAGGAAGATTTAGGATTGATAGGTTTGGGTGTTGGGGCACTGATTGGTGCCTTACTACAACTAATGATATCTATCCTTGGGTTTATCGGAATTCGCTTTAAATACAAGGCTAAAATAGAATGGAAAAGTCATGACTTTAAACAAATTCTTCGTCAGCTTCCACCTAGGTCTATTGACCAAGGAATTGATTCTATTAACAGCGTCGTCGAGACTAACTTTGCCCGGCGTCTGGGTGACGGAAAGCTAAGTTTTTATGAAAACGCATATACTCTGCAAAGTGCTCCAACTTTGCTTATCGGTACGACTATTTCTACGGCCGCCTTTCCTAGACTTACTGACAGATTAGCTCAAGGTCGGCATGATTTGTTCCGCAAAGAATTTTTGCAAATTTTACGAGCCATGATTTGGATTATTATGCCAATTGTAGTGGTTTGTTATTTCCTGAGAGGTTATTTAGCTCGTTTAATCTTTGCTAATGATGCTCCACAAATTGCACTAATCTTTGGGTTTTTTGCTGGTGCGATTATTTTTAGAACAATTTATTCGCTGGTATCACGTTGGTTTTATGCGCAAAAAGACAGCCACACACCACTTTATGTGTCAATCTTTGCTATAGCACTTAACGTTTATTTGGCTTATATACTGTCCCGTCCCTCGGCTTATGATGTAGCTGGACTGGCTATGGCTCAGTCGTTGGTGGCCGTTGTTGAGGTTGCGATATTATTTGTAATAATGCTTTTCCGCGACCGTAAATTAATAAATCGCGAGTTTTGGGATGGAATCTTTAGGATTTTATCAGTCACTGGTTTTGCAGTAATTACTGCATATATTATGTTGTCTATTTACCCATTAACTAGTGGAGATAAAGGTTTCTTTGTTTTGGGTGGTAAACTGTTGGCGATTGTCGTGCCAACCTTTGCAGTTTATATAGTTATGTCGCTAGTTTTTGGACTAGAAGAAGCCAAGCCAATACTGCGCAAAGTAAAAAACATCATTCTAAAACCCGTTAGACTATAGGTGTTGAACCACCGTAACTTTCTCTCTCTCCAGAGCACTTTGGTTTTAAAAAATATAAAAACCGGCGCTCGCTCGGGCTCTTGCGGTCGAGAAAGTGGCAGTGGTTCTAGCCTGTTGTTATCTGTTAGACTATATAAAGAAATCCATCTTGTTTTGGGTTGAAAGGAAGTTACGGTGAGCAGTTCGATACGAAATTTTTGCATTATTGCGCACATAGACCATGGGAAAAGTACCCTTGCTGACCGGTTATTAGAATTGACCGGAACCGTACAGAAACGAGATATGAAGGCTCAACATTTGGACAAAATGGACCTAGAGCGTGAAAAGGGGATAACTATAAAGCTGGCGCCAGTGCGTATGCAGTATAAGGGTTATGAATTAAATCTGATTGATACGCCGGGTCACGTTGATTTTAGCTATGAAGTGTCACGAAGCCTCGAAGCCTGCGAGGGAGCAATCTTGATCGTTGATGCTAGCCAAGGGATTCAGGCGCAGACTTTGGCCAACGTATATTTGGCTATAGGAGCTGATTTAAAAATTATTCCGGTCCTAAATAAAATTGATTTACCGGCTGCTGATGTGCCTAAAGTTACCAAGGAAGTTATTGGATTACTCGGCTGTGAAGAATCAGAAATCTTGCATATTAGTGCCAAAACAGGCGAGGGCGTGGCTAGTGTTTTGGACGCAGTAATCGAGCGGATTGACGGCCCTAAGAGTGATGAACCAGAGCAAACCCGTGCACTAATTTTCGACAGTTATTATGATGATTATCGTGGTGTAGTGCTTTATGTCCGTGTTTTTGACGGCTCAATAAAGCGTAATCAATCTATCAAAATGTTCGCTACATCGGCAGAAGGTTTGGCGCTGGAAGTAGGACATCTCGGCCCAGAAATGAAGCCAGACCTCAGTCTAAATAGTGGAGAAATTGGCTACCTAGTAACTAACCTGCGAACAACACGTGACGCCAAAGTTGGTGATACAGTTACTCTCAGCTCTAACCCTGCAAAGTCTGCTTTACCTGGTTATAAAGACGTAAAACCCTTTGTTTACGCCGGTTTTTTCCCAGAAAGTAATGAATTTTATCAGGAATTAAAAGATGCCATAGAAAAACTTAGTCTTAGTGACTCAGCACTGCAATACGAATTAGAAAATTCACCAGTATTGGGTTTTGGTGTGCGGATTGGTTTCCTAGGTCTACTGCATATGGACATTGTGCGTGAACGCCTAGAAAGGGAGTATGATTTAGAACTAATTGTTACCAATCCCAGCACCGACTATCAGGTTCAATTACTTACTGGTGAACAACTCGATATTAAAAGTGCTGCAGATTTGCCTGATGCATCAAAAATACTGGAGATTGCTGAGCCATGGATTAAGGGTGAAATTGTCGTGCCTAAAATTTACGTTGGTGTCGTTATCCAGCTAATATCCAATAAGCGTGGTATCCATAAAAACCTGAGTTATGTAGATGATCAGCTTGCTCTAGTGTCTTTTGATGCGCCCTTAGCTAACTTGTTGACCGACTTTTATGACCAGTTAAAAAGCGTAACTAGTGGCTACGGAAGCTTTAATTACGAACTAGACAATTACCGCGTTGAAAGCCTAGTCAGACTAGACTTTTATGTTGCCGGAGAAATAGTTAACGCGTTAAGTATTATGGTGCACAAGTCAGAAGCAGAAGGTTTAGGCAGAGAAATTGTCGGAAAGCTAAAAGAAGTAATTCCTAGGCAGAACTTCCAGATTGCCCTGCAGGCGGCGATTGGTAGCAGATTTATTGCCCGCGAAGACGTAAAAGCTTACCGCAAAGACGTTACGGCCAAGCTATATGGTGGTGATGTATCTCGGCGTAAAAAACTTTTAGCCAAGCAAAAGAAAGGTAAGGCTAAGGCCAAACGCTTTGGCAACGTTGATATTCCGGCAGAAGCATTTACAGTATTACTAAAAAGAGATTAGAATTAGGATAAGCATGAGTAAATTGCGATTACTAAATCTAGAAGAAGTAGAAGAATACGGCCTGCAAATTGAGAGCTATCATCCTAATGGACAAATAGTCTATGATTTTGCACTCAGTAATTTTGCAGTAATTGCCGGCCCGACAGGTGCTGGCAAAGATACTCTTCGTAATGGACTTTTGCAGGATACGGCTTTTGTAAAAATACTTTCAACTACATCTAGGCCACCTCGTCCCGGAGAGGAAGAGGGTGTTCAATACCATTTTCGTCCACTAGATTTTTTTGATGAAGGTATCGAGGACCGAAGATTTTTACAGATTGCACTAGTCCATAAACAGCAATTATCTTGTCTGGATTTCCGCGACTTAATGGAGTTGAGTATGGGGCAGATTGGCCTAGCTATTTTAGTAGTCCAAACAGAAATAGGTCTGCGCAAACTCAACCCAGACCTCAAAACAATTTTTTTGGTCCCACCTAGTTTGAGCGAGCTGTTAACCAGGATGAAAAAAGATAGGTTGGTTGCTGACGACGAACTAGCTCATAGGGTTGAAGCTGTAAGTAGCGAAATACAAGTTGCATTGAAACAACCATCCTACTACTGCATTGTTAATGACCAAATTGAAAGAGCCAAAAATTTGGCCAGCCAATTCTTGAAATCTAGCCAAATAGATAAAGACGAAGATGCAAGAGCCCGCGAAGTTATGAAACAAATATTATTAGAACTAGGACAATAAGTAGGAGTATAGATGAGTACCAAAAACCTAATATCATTTACCCAAGCCGAAGAAAAAGTTATTGAAAAAGTTATTGAAAAGCGTTTGCTAGCCCAGAGAAAGTTCCCACTACTTATTACACTGTCGGCGACTTTTGGTTTAATCTCAGTATTTTATGGGTTTGAAAAAATAATAGACCGTGTAGATTTGTTCGTAAATCACCCTTGGATATTGCTGATAATTGGACTGGCTCTACTAGGAATTACTGGCAAAGTCTACCAAAAACTAGACTAGCTATACTAGACGTCCCTGAAGAACCTTTAAATCTAGAATTATGTCTCCGGCATGGTTAGTGGGGTTAACTTTAGGATGAGTTTTTACAATATTACCGGTAGGGTCAATTATGTGAGTCATCCGCTGGATACCCATATATTTTTTACCAAACATACTTTTTTCTTGCCATGCACCATAGGCATTTATGATGTCGGTCGACTCATCGCTAAGCAATATAAAGTTTAAGTCATGTTTATCTGCAAATTTTCTATGAGATTTTACCGAGTCTTTGCTAACACCTATAACAATCGCATTACCAAGTTCTGATATCAAACTTTCTGCATCCCGGAAGGCGCAGGCTTCTGCACTGCAGCCGGGTGTGTCATCTTTTGGGTAAAAATATAATACTACCCACTTGCCGGCAAATTCTTTTAGTGTTCTGGTTTTGCCATTTTGGTCTGGCAAGGAAAAATTTGGTGCTTTCATCGGTATTAGTCTAGCAGATTATGTTATAGTTTTTTAATGAACTCTTTAGAACAAAAAGTTTATCAGTATAAACCCCCTGCTACAGTTCAGTCTGTTTTAAGCGGTACAAAAACAGTGTTTTTAGTTGGTACTGCTGGTGCAGGTAAAGATACTGTTATGCAAAAACTCCTAAGCAATTCAAATTATCATTTTATCATTTCTCATACAACAAGGGCTCCTCGTGAAAACCATGGAGTCATAGAAGTTGATGGCGAAGACTATCATTTTATTGACTTAGCTATAGCTGAAAAAATGATAGATAACCAAGAATTTGTTGAAGTTAAATATGTTCACGGTAACGTATATGGAACTAGTTTGGCAGGCTTAGAATTGGCACATAAAAACGGCAGTATTGCTATATCGGATATTGAAGTTCAAGGAGTGGCAGAATACAGAGCATTATCTAGTGAAGTAATGCCAATATTTTTATTACCACCAGATTTTGAAACTTGGATAAAGCGGTTAAAACAGAGATACATTGGTAATATTGATGAAAATGAGCTGATAAAAAGACTCAATACTGCCAAACAAGAACTATTGGAAGCTTTAGAAAAACCGTATTTTGAATATGTAATTAATAAAGATTTAGATACTACAGTAAGAATTGTTGATGAGATTGCCCACGGGAGTAAATCGTCAGCCAAGAATGAACAAGCCAAAACTATTGCCAAAAGTTTGTTAAAAGACCTAGAACAGTATCTAGCTAAAAACTAGTCGATTTTAGCAGTCTTTACATTAGAGTGCTAGAATATTATAATTATAGGTATTATGACGGAGCGTCAAAGCCTTATATTAAGAGCAGTTATAGAGCAGTACGCAGAAGTTGCCGTGCCTGTTGGAAGTAGTTTGTTGGCTAAATTATTCAATGTTAGCTCGGCTACAATCCGTGCCGAAATGGCAGAACTGGAACGACTGGGTTTTATCGCACAGCCACATACTAGTGCTGGACGGGTACCTACAGACAGAGGTTACAGATTTTATGTTAACCAAGTAGCTGAAGTTAGCAATCCTGCTATAGACCGTCGTTCACAACGTGCCTTGTCTGCAAGAGTAGAAGGTGGTGCTATGCCAGAGCGAACTATCAGAAACGCAGTCGATACGTTGGTAGAACTTACTCACAATCTAGGCATTGCCACAATTGGCAATCAGCTTTACATGTCAGGACTAACAAATCTTTTTGCTAATCCTGAGTTTGCCGGCGGTGAGCATATTAAAGAAGTTGCTAAATTACTAGATAATCTAGAGCCCTGGCTTCATGAGGCTGCGCCAAATGAACCGTTGAGTGTCTATATCGGTGCCGAAAATCCGATAGGGCGTGATAGTGGCTGTAGCCTGATAATTAGCAAATTCCGCAGTCCATATAGTGACAAAAGTTATGTTGGTGTGCTTGGACCAACCCGCCAAAGCTATGGCTCGGTTATGAACTTGGTCCAAAGAACTGGCCAAACGTTGGAGAGGGCCCTCTATGAATAATCCAGAAGAGCAACTGCCTCAACTCCCTTTAGAACTTCAAAAAGAATTTGACGAAGCCATGTATGGAGTTGATTCGGGGCAAGTAATCGAATGGGGTATATCGCCTCCGATAAATCGTCATGACCCTACGACGGAGGAACAACAGATGATTCAAAGTGTATCAAGAGGATTGAGTATTCACAGACAATCAAGATTTGAAAACGATAAACCCTTAACTCCACTGGTGATAGTTTTTGAACTAGTTACTGCTCTTGCCGAATTTGACAGACTCAATAAAGTTCACCCAGAGCTTGCAAATACATTTTGGACTGGTGTGCGTGAAAAATATATTTATGAACATAGTATTGACGAAGAGCAATTTGCTGACTTTTTGACAAGGGCTCAAAAGAGCCAAACTGTATTAGTCCAATATGCCAGAAAATTTAACGAAAAAACATACGGCGATGAGTAATGTCAACTAAAAAGAAACTAACTACTACCGAACTTACCCAAAAAGTTGCTGAGCTGACAGAAGCATTGCAACGCGAGCGCGCTGATATTATGAATGTCAGGCGTCGTCATGATGAGCAAGTCGCGAGTTTGCGAAACGTCGCAAAGGCTAGTGTCGTGCGGGAACTTTTGCCTGCCCTAGATAATCTGGAACGGGCTCTAAAGCACGCACCTTCTGACGATTCCAAGGTCGGACCTTGGAATCAGTGGTTTGATGGGATTGTTGGATTACAAAAACAGTTCGAAAAAGCATTGAGTGACCTAGGTGTCGTAAAAATTCACACCGTTGGCGAGCCATTTGATACACAACTACATGAAGCTGTTAGCGTAGATGACGGTGACGGTAAACAAGAAATTATTAGCGAAGAACTACAGTCGGGCTACATTCTAGGTGATGAAGTCATCCGCCACGCTATGGTCAAGGTCAAAAGAGTAAAATAATGAGCGAAGCACTACCGGGAATGTCAACCTCTGAGTGGTATGGTATGGAAGCCAGTGTTTTAGGTAGATTTATACGCCAAGAATGTTTGTCCCAGACACGAGTTGAAGAACTGCACGAAGAATATCTAGATGCACTAAGGCTTTTTCAATGTTTTGACCACAAAGAAAAGTTAGAAAAAATCCACCAAACTGAATTTCCAGAGCCGTTTAATGATGAAAAATCAACTGACTATTTAAATCGAGTAGTGAACGAAGTTGTATTAGTAGGCGAGTCGTAAGGCGTAAATTATGGAAAAAGAACCCATATCTCATAATCCTGTTGGTTATGAAAACTGGACAATCGAGCAAAAAATAGCCAATACGACATACATTGGTTGCGTCCAGGAAATTTTGCCGGACGGTAGCCTTGGGGAGCCTCGGGCAATCAAGCTAAAGCCTTATAAAACCGCAGAACAGCCTGTACAACCTCCAGCTTCAGATTAATATTCTGGTTTTGTAGCTGTCCCTTTGGGTATCTCGTTAATAATTAGCGGTTTTTTTATTTTATCTATGTTGTTTATATCCATTTCTTTCAGGATTTTAGGTAAAATGTTGGTAGTTTTTGGGTCCACGAAGCCAAAATCATGAATTTCTTTGACTCCATGGGTTGTGTCTGACAAATTTACATTCTGGTAATCTTCAGCGTTGGTAATGTGAAAAAACATCACTAGCTGTTCACGATTTTTAGAATCGACAAACTGTTGGATTAGTAGCAAATTACCAATAACTGGCTTAACACCAGTTTCTTCTATCATTTCACGGATTAGTCCACTAATCAGTGGTTCGCCAATGTCTAAGCCACCACCTGGAGTAGACCAATGTTCTAGGACCCTACCTTCGTGCGAAATGTGTTTTACGCAAAAAAGCTTACCGTCTTTTACGATAACGCCACGGACTTTTACTTTTCTAATCATTGCCATTTATATTAACACAAAATACTAATTGGCACTCTTGACACACGAGTGCCAATTATACTAAACTAGCAGTATAAGCATATGACTGCTAAATATATCTGTTAATACGAAAGGGTAAAAATATGGGAAAGATAATTGGAATAGATTTAGGCACTACTAACAGTGCTATGGCCGTAATGCAATCTGGCAAACCAGAAATTATTGCCAACAGCGAAGGTAACCGCACTACACCTAGTGTTGTAGCCATTAATAAAAATGGCGAAAGATTGGTTGGTCAGGTGGCTAACCGCCAACGCGTAACCAACCCAACTAACACTATTTTTGGTGTAAAAAGACTTGTTGGTCGTAAATTTACCGATAAAGAAGTCCAAAAAGACCTAGAACTAATGCCGTACAAAATAGAGAAAAAAGGCGCCGGCGTCCAAGTAGAAATGGACGGCAAAGGCTACACTCCAGAAGAAGTGTCAGCCATGATACTGAGCAAACTTAAAGCCGACGCAGAGGCATTCTTGGGTGAACCTGTAACAGAGGCCGTAATTACCGTGCCAGCATACTTCGACGACAGCCAAAGACAAGCCACCAAAGACGCTGGCAAAATAGCAGGCCTAGAAGTAAAGCGTATTATTAACGAGCCAACAGCCGCAGCTTTAGCCTACGGACTGGATAAAGGCAAAGAAGAAAAAATCGTAGTGTTTGACCTTGGTGGAGGTACGTTTGACGTATCGATTTTGCAGTTGGGCGAAGGAGTCTTTGAAGTACTTAGCACCAACGGTGACACTCACCTAGGTGGAGAAGATTTTGATCTGCGTATAGTCAACCACTTTGTAGACGAGTTCAAAAAAGAATCTGGGATTAATATCAAAGACGACAAAGCCGCCATGCAGAGGCTCAAAGAAGAAGCCGAAAAAGCCAAAAAAGAGCTAAGTAGCACAGAAGTTGCCGACATTAATCTGCCATTCCTTACTGCTGACGCTGACGGTCCAAAGCACTTTGAGTACAAGCTAACTCGCTCTAAGCTAATTGACCTAGTAAAAGATTTAATCGAAAACACAGCTATCCCATGTGAAAAAGCTCTAAAAGATGCCAAATTATCTGCCAAAGACATCAATGAAGTAATTTTAGTAGGTGGTATGACACGTATGCCAGCCGTGATAGAAAAAGTGAAGGGCATCTTTGGCAAAGACCCAATGCAAGGTGTAAACCCGGACGAAGTTGTAGCCGTGGGCGCAGCTATCCAGGGTGGAGTTTTGCAGGGCGACGTAAAAGATGTACTACTTCTGGATGTGACTCCACTAAGCCTAGGTATAGAGACTATGGGTGGTATTGCGACTAAACTTATTGAGCGCAACACTACTATTCCTACATCTAAAAGTGAAACATTCTCTACCGCAGCCGACAATCAGCCACAGGTAGAAATCCATGTTGTTCAGGGTGAGCGTGACATGGTGGCCGACAACAAATCGCTCGGACGTTTCGTACTAGACGGTATCCCTTCTGCGCCACGCGGTGTACCGCAAATTGAAGTGACATTCAACTTAGACGCTAACGGAATTTTGAATGTTACTGCAAAGGACAAAGGCTCTGGCAAAGAACAAAGTATTACGATTAGTGGCAGTGGTAACTTGTCTAAAGACGAGGTAGAAAAAGCCGCCAAAGAGGCTGAAGCTCACGCCGAGGAAGATAAGAAAAAACGTGAAGAAATAGAGCTACGCAACAATTTAGAAAACGCCATTTACCAGGCAGAAAAAATGAAGTCTGATAATAAGGAAAAAATTTCTGAGGATGATGCAAAGACTTTGGATGAGGCCATAGAATCTGCCAAAAAAGTGCAGACAGATGAAAAAGCTGGCAAAGACGCGTTAGAATCCGCCAGCAAAGAACTGTCAGAAAAAATCATGCCTATCGGTGCGAAGATGTATGAACAAGCGTCTAAAGACGCAGAAGATGGAAGTTCCAAGGAAGAAGATAGCGAAGAAAAAGTAGACAAGAAATCTAAAAAATCGAAAGACGAGCCAGTAGAAGGCGAAGTCGTCGACGAGAAATAGTTTTATCTCAGCATCACAAGAATAGGAAATTTATCATTGCTGGACTATACTTGGCGCTACAAGCATTAATTAAAACGGAGAGTTTTATGAGAAATCGAAGTCCGATTGCAGTAGTTTTGCTAACCCTAGTAACCTTTGGTATTTATGGAATTTATTGGGAAGTTTCTACCAAGATTGTGATGACCAAATTGGGCGCCGAGATACCAACTTCTTGGCTGATAATCATCCCGATTGCTAACTTGTGGTGGGCATACAAATACTGTATGGGTGTAGAGAAAGTTACGAACGGTAAAATGTCTGGGGTAATGGCACTTGTATTAATGCTGGTGTTAGGTGTTATAGGTATGGCAATTATTCAAGACTCCTTTAACAAAATCAGCACCGAAGTAACCCAGCCTGTGGTTTAATATTGGCATTAAATAGGATTGTTTTTATGGTAGATTCATTTGCGATTATCGAGAGAAGTATCGAATATGGTAGAAACGAGGGGTTGTTAGCACACAATCAGATGCTTTCTAAGGGGTT
The DNA here is from genome assembly GCA_043741255.1 of Candidatus Saccharimonadota bacterium. GTDB lineage: Bacteria > Patescibacteriota > Saccharimonadia > Saccharimonadales > 2-12-FULL-41-12 > JALHOM01. The sequence continues at coordinate 14,139 of JAYUAP010000094.1, forward strand.
ACTTCATCCTGACTTTTTAGAAAGTGCTAGCCCAGAAGAGATTGCTGACATTGCAATTAGAATAGCGGTTAGCGCCGAAGATGCTGGCCTGGTGATTGACCAGTCATTTGCTGTTAGTTCACTTCTTTCCGAGATTACCTCGGAAGCTAAATAAATCAACACCGCTAACATTGACTAAATAGAGTTTTTGTATTATAATTATAAAATTATGGCTGAGGAAGAGTTAGGTAGTTTTGAATTTGGTCGGACAATTGGCTATTTTAGCTACTGCGTACTAGTGGATTCCGAGAAAATAAATAAACAGGCCCAGCAACTGGCTACAATAGATCAAATAGCTGAGTTTGCTATCACTAAAGCCGTTGAAAAATGGAGTGAGGAACTACCTAATATAGACCCAGTTCTGGCAAGAGACGGCCTACTAGACTATCTAGAACAAGATACATTAAAAGATGCGCAAGATTGGATGACGGTCTTTCCCCGCGTATAATATGTTTATGGAAAACGACCCATCTATCCAACCAGATTGGATGAAACGTCAGCTAAAGACCGAACAGCTAAACATTGATTTGTCTAAAATTGCAGAAAAAATCGAGGACGCACTAGTAGATGTTGAAACAATGGAAACCTTTGCCACCATACCGATTTTTAACACCTTTTCTACGAGGGTTGATAACGAAGATGCTGAAATATCGGTATCAAAGTCGGTAAAATTGTTAAATAGTCCTACTAGGCCAGAATTTTCGTATAGTGTGACTAAATGCACTACCGATGACGAAGGTTATAGGACAATGGTTCAATATCGTTGGGGCGAAGAAAGGTCTCCGGTTGTCTCTACTAGCAAAAGGAAAACCGAGCATATATATCTTTCATACACTATGCCGGAAGATATTCGTTTCGAGTCTCCAGTCAGAGATGAGGATTTGGCAGAGATGAGACAGCTATTAACTATTTATATGGACCTAGACGACTATGACCCCTACAGGCTTATTTGACTAAATAGTAATTTTATAGTATAATTGTAAGATAATGTCTGTTACTGAAAGCACTATGAAACAAGGTATAGAGGCTTTGCCATTGTACCCTGTTGAGCTACTCAACAAGCCTGAAATTCATAACTATATTCCGCATTTGCCAGTTGATTTATTGAGTGTGGGAGACGTAAGTATTCCTTTGTATAATTTTGACACAAACTTTGAGCACAGGTTAGGGTTGTTAGTGGCAAAGAAAGAGTTCCAACCAGTTTATTCTATTTTGTTATTGCCAGAAAAATCAGCGCCGTTGCCGAATTCTATAGGCTATAGGCACAAAGTTGCAGAGCAAATATCTATGTTTAGGCTAGATGAATCTAAAAAAGAAAAACATATGGTCAAAGCCTACAACAAAGAGGGCTACGATTTATCACTTTCAGAACGTGGGTCTAAGGCAGTAGCTATACTATTAGTCGGCGCGGTTAAAAGAGCAAAACAAAGAAACGATATATTTTATTCTGAAAATAAATAATAAAAAGGGCCGAGGTACGGCCCTTTTTAAGTTATAAATTGTTAAATATGTCTATTTAATCTTTTTATCAGTAATCATCTGGCCCAGTTGGACACCAAGCAAACCACCTATTAGTGGTCCGATGATAGATGACAATGCAACATCGGCGTAACCAAAGGCAATGGCTGGGTTAACTAACCCGCCAAATAGCACACCTAGGAACAATGAGCCACCAACGGCTACTGCTAGGCGAATACCAGATAGCTTTTGCGTAACAGCCAGTGTTAAGCCCATCAAGAATACGGCTGCGCCGATAATCTCTATGACTAAATCACGTCCGTCTAAGGCTACAAAATTCATACTAAGGCTAACATCAACATCTCTGATGTAGTCATAAACTATACGTGCTAGTAGCGCACCAAGAATCTGGACAACCCAGAACTTAATCATTGTTTCGCTTTTTATTTTATTGACACTTGCCATACCGGCAGATACTGCTGGGTTAACGTGCGCTCCTGATATACCTCCTATCAAAAGCACTAGTAGACCAAGTACCAGTCCAGGATTAGCTCCCATCAGAACCGCCCCTACTAGTAAAAATGTGCCCACAAATTCTGAGACAAGAATAGCTGTACTCTTACTCATCGATTTTCTCCTTATGGTTATTTATTTAACCCGTTGTTATGTAAATGTCCGGTTCCAAAATTGCCGAATTTTAGCCTAAAATAAAAACAAACTGCTTAGCACTGTAACTTTGGTTACACTTTGTCGCAGTTTGTTTTTTTTGGATAAAATCCATCTCTTTTTGGCCTCGGGCTTTACATAACAAAAAGGTTATATCTAAATTTAACCACATTAATTTTTTAATGCAAATTAATTTGTAGTTTTGGTCTAGCACTCTAGGTCGTCAAGTGCTAAAATAACAGTAATGAGCAAGCGTGATTATTATGAAATTTTAGGTGTGAGCAAGGATGCTTCAGATGATGAAATCAAGAAAGCATTTAGGCGTAAAGCCGTAGAGCATCACCCAGACAAAACCGGCGGTGACGACAAAGATTTTAAAGAGATTAATGAAGCTTATGAAGTCCTAAAAGACGCGTCAAAGCGTCAGCGTTATGACCAATTTGGTCATGCTGGTGTTGGTACTAGCGCATCTAGCGATGGCAGTAACCCGTTTGCTGGTTTTGGTGGTGGATTTAACGGCCAGGACATACATTTTGATTTTGGTGATATTTTAGGCAGTTTCTTTGGTGGTGGACAAACCCGCGGTGGCCGTCAGGCACGTGGTAACGATGTAGAAACAGCTATAGAAATTAGCTTTGAACAAGCAATTTTTGGTGTGGAAGAAGAGATTAAACTAAATCTTGAAGACATCTGTAGCCACTGCAAGGGTACAACGGCCGAGCCTGGCTACGAATTAAAAACCTGTGAAACTTGCAGGGGCAGTGGCCAAGTAATCCAGGAAGTCCGGACAATCTTTGGCAATATCCAGCAATCTGCGCCGTGCAAAACCTGTAAAGCTACCGGTAAAGTGCCAGAACAAGTTTGTAGTGTCTGCCGTGGCTCTGGAACAGAGAGAAAAACTCAAAAAATCAAACTCAAAATACCGGCCGGTATAGATGACGGTGCGGTTATTAGGTTGAGCCAACGTGGAGAGGCCATAGCTAACGGACCAAAAGGTGACTTGTACGTGCATATACGAGTAAAACCACATAAAAAGTTCACTCGTGAGGGCTTGCTAGTACTCAGTAATGAGCATGTAGACATGGTGTCGGCCACTCTTGGCACAGAAATAGAAGTCGAAACGGTAGATGGTCCAATCACTATGAAAATCCCAGCCGGCACACAAAGTGGCACCGACTTTAAACTATCTGGTCACGGTGTAACAAAGCTAAAGTCAGAAAATCGAGGTGCACACATTGTCACTATCATTGTCGATACTCCGACCAAGCTATCAAAACCCCAAAAAGAACTACTAGAAAATTTTCATGATAGTACCAAAAAAGGCTTTTTCGGACTTTAGTATCATTTTTAAGGTTAATTTTTTGTTAATTTGTGGGATAATACGCTTATGAATAAACGGCCAAATGAACACGGCTTTATTACGATGATTGTTGTGATGATTATAGTCATCGGCGCTGTCGTGGCCTTCGCTTACCTAAGGGTTAGAGCCAAAAACGGCTAAAACCAAAAACATAACCATTTCACTCTTGTCAAATTAGTTAATTGATGCTATAATATGCAGGTAATGAAAGAAGAAAAAAAGCTAACTATTATTGGTTCAAAAACCTTAGTAGATTTTCCGGACCAAGCTTTATTTGGCGTGCCTGCAAAAGTCGATACTGGTGCCGACTCTTCTTCTCTGTGGGCCAGTGGCATAACAGAGGAAAATGGCACAGTTTCTTTCTCGCTTTTTGACCCCTCCTCACCGTTTTATACAGGAGAGCGCATACGGGCCGATAAATTCTCTGTAAGAAGTATCAAAAACTCCTTTGGTGTATCTGAACTTCGCTACAAAATTTCACTGCCGATTGTTCTGTCTGACAAGAAGTTTAAAGCAAGGTTTACTCTGTCTAACAGAAAAAACACTCGATACCCAATCCTTATTGGTCGTCAAACATTAAAAAACCGGTTTATTGTGGACGTTTCTAGGTCTAGAGGCAGTGAAAAAGTGCATATCCCAAAGAAAATACTGGTGTTAGTAAATAATGGTAGCGAAAAAATTACCTCATTTTACGCCGAGGCAGAACAGCGTAATGAAGGCAAAATAATCTTTGAAGTAAGACGCTACAAAGATTTAGTTATTAGCTTTGAAACCGGCGAAGCCACAGTTAAGTTCATCCAAGATGACGTAAATATCCAAAGTTTTGATTTAATTTATTTTAAAACTCGGGTAAAAAATGCCGAGATTGCCTCAGTGGTTGCTAACATGGCAAAACAACAAAATATCCCATATGTAGACAAGGTAACATCACAGCAACCAACAGATAAAAAAGTGCACCAAGGTGCCTTGCTGGCTATGCGTGGTTTACCAGTCCCAAAGTCGATTTATATGGATAAATCACACTGGGAAAACAAATTTAATATGCTGGAGAAAGAGCTAGAGTTACCATTTATTTTTAAAGACAATGACGGCCGTAAGGGCAGGAACAACTTCCTGATTAATAGCCCAAAAGACTTTAAACAAGCCATAAAAAGCGTAATTGCAGATAACTTGCAGATGATAGCCCAAGAATACGTGCCAAATGACGGCTATTACAGAATAGTTATTTTAGGACGACAGGTTGCGATGGCAATGCATAGGAAAGTTGACCAGAAAGTATCCCATTTATATAACCGCGACCGTGATGGCCTACCAACATATGTTGATGAAACGGAGCTATCTCTAGATTCAATCAGGATTGCCGTTAATTCAGCAGAATACTTAGGTCTGGACGTCGCTGGTGTCGATTTAATCAAGGACAAAGATAACGGCATGTGGTATTGTTTGGAAGTTAACAACAGTCCACAACTTTCTAGCGGGGCATTCGTTACAGAAAAAATGAATGCTCTTACCAAATATTTCGTAGAAGAGATGGACAGGTAACAATTATGAAAATAGCTATTTTATCTAAAGGTGCACTTAATTACTCTACAAAAAGGCTCAAAGAAGAGGCGATAGCCCGTGGCCATGAAGTAGAGGTTATTAACTATGCCAAATGTTATGTAACAATCCAGCGTGACACGCCTGTTGTACGTTACCAGGGTCGTGACCTTAGCCATTTTGACGCCATTATCCCGCGTATTGCGTCTAGTTTGACCAAGTATGGTAGTTCTATCGTACGGCAGTTTGAAACACAAGGTGCTTTTAGCACGGCTAGCTCGATTGCTATTGTACGCTCGCGCGACAAACTGCGCAGTATGCAACTTTTGGCCCGTTACGGTGTGGGGATTCCTAAAACCGTGTTTGCGCGTGAAACAGCCGACCTAGAAGATGTCATTGACCAAGCTGGTGGTACACCACTGATAATCAAGGTTGCTCGTGGTACACACGGCAATGGTGTAGTGTTAGCCGAGACTCGAAAGGCTGCCCAGGCTGTGATGCAAGCCTTTTATGTAGAAGGCGTGAGCTTTTTGGTCCAAGAATTTATTAAAGAATCGGCCGGTACCGATATTCGTGCTTTTGTTGTGGGCGGAAAAGTGGTTGCCAGCATGGAACGACAAAGTCTAGATGATGACTTCCGGTCTAACCTGCATCAAGGTGGTCAGGGCAAACCTGTTAAACTTAGCGAAGAAGAGCGCCGAACCGCTCAAAGAGCTGCTAAGGCCATGGGTCTAGCTGTTTGCGGTGTTGATATGATGCGTTCTGATAATGGTCCGTTGGTGTTAGAGGTAAACGCTAGTCCAGGATTTGGCATAGAAACCGTTACTGGCCACAATGTTGCTGGTAAAATAATAGAATATGTCGAACAAAACGCTAAAGGCCGAAGACGAAAAGACCGCGTTGGCGCCTAGGACCCCACTTCTCAAATTTTTGTTCTATATTTCACTCTTCGTGGCCGTTATTTTGGCATCTGCATATCTGATAAGCGCTAAAGATGCACCGGATACCCCAGAGCACAGCTACTTGGTGAGTAAAAAGTGCCTAAGGATGGATGGCGATAGCAAATGTCTAGCAATTTTAGAGGTGGCCGACACTGATGCAAAACGGATAAAAGGCTTATCCGGTAGAGAACACATGGCAAAAGACCATGGCATGATTTTTACATCGGACGTAGTAGAAACACAGTGTTTTTGGATGAAAGGGATGATGTTTCCTTTGGATTTTATCTGGCTAGATTCTGATAAAAAAATAGTAAAAATTGACCATAATGTCAGCCCTAGTACATATCCAAAGCAGTACTGCGTGGGTAATGTGCGGTACGTCGTAGAGTTAAATGGTGGATATGTCACAAAAGTTGAGTTAGATTCTGGGCAAAAACTAGATTTTTAGAAGCATTAGCGTGATAAGCTATTATCATGGGTAACGAGCTAATTATTGTAGCAATTATTTTGGCTATCGTATGGATTGGTATTTTGGTTTTGCGAGTACCAGCTTTTGTGGCGTTTTTTTCTTTGTTAGTCGGGCAAGTTTTGTCTACTGAATTAGCTTTGAACATCTCTGGATTTAAATATTCGCAGGTAGTTTTATTGGTCTTGCCGTTGGCAGTAACTATGTTTTTGCTGAGGGGCAGAGTGCCTAAATCTAAACTTTTGGTAGAATTTTTGCCAGCATTTAGCGTAGCTGTGGTGCTAATGTTGTTTTTGTATCCGATGATTTATGCGCTGAGCGCAGCTTTGGATATTGTTACAAACAATAGGTTGATGGACTATAAATCTTGGTTATTAGTTATTTCATCCGTTTTGATACTAACCACGGCACTTTTAAACTATCCCAAATCGCATGAGGGCAAGCATCATAAGTAGGTTGCAGGTGCTTAATTTACATTGGGACTGGCATTAGCTCGAAGACTTCTACGCTAAATTTACCGGTTTTGTCACTTAGAAAAGGGTGTCCATCGACAAGTTTTAATGCTTCATCCATGCTACTAGCTTCTATAATACTGTAGCCACTGAGCAGGAGTGGTTCAGAGGCAGAACCATCATCAACTACAGATTTACCGTTAGCCATTGGCTGACCCATATCGACCATGGCTGACCCGACTTTTTCCATCCAAGTTTGCCACGCTCTCATGATTTTTCCAACTAATTCTTTGTCCATTTGCTCAGCTGGAGTTGCTGGTCCGTTGTATAATAAAATATATTTAGCCATAACTTTGTACCTCATTTAAATGGTAATTTTAGTATAGCAAACATAGAGTCTGCGAGGCTCGCTTTCGCGTTGTAGAAAAACCGAAGGGAGAGCTCACCGAAGGCAACGCACACCTGCAGATGCTCTGTACAGGCAAGTAGCCCAACCCATATTCCATAAATTAAGTGATGTTTAGCGTGCTAAAATAGGGTTATGAAATATATTTTTGGAGTAATAGCGGTTGTTTTGATAGCTAGCGGTATATTCTTGGGTTTTAATCTGGGTAAAACTAACTCAAATAATGGTAGTACTTCAGCACCAAGTGGTAGCGACACAACAACCACTGAAAAATCATCTTCTTCTGCAAAGGTATTAGACTTAAGTAATACAGGATTAACAAAAATTACTTCAGACGTGTACAGCAAAACAGGCACTACAGATTTAATCCTTTCCAATAATAGTATCCAGACGTTACCTTCAGAAATGGGTAAAATGACAAAAGTGGTTATTTTCAAAATAGACCACAATATTTTAGACGGTAGCCTAATTGGTGAGATACGTCAGATGTCTAAGCTCAAGCAGCTAGATGTTAGCTATAACAAAATGACTGGAATGCCTGCTGAAATTGGCCAATTAAGCAACTTGGAAACTTTGAATTATAGCCATAATAATATTACTGGGTTGCCAAACGAGCTAGCCAGCCTCAAGAACAATCTAAAAGAGTTTGATCTTACTGGTAATCCGCTTAGTCAGGAACAGATTAGCAATCTAAAAGCATCCTTACCAAACACAACGATTATTTTTTGATAAAAACCTCGTACAAGTTAGTAAAACTACAGCCCAAAACCTCTCTCAAATAAAGGCTTAGTGCCATCTCGCGTACTACCATTCGCATTTGTAGGTACTTGTTGCATGTTCAATGGCCATGTTATGGGTAGTCTAGCTTTGAATTGACTAAGTCCAAATAAAACATCAGCAACACCGCCGCCTTCACTACCGGGGAGCCAGGCAGCTACTACCGCATCCCAGGACGATATCTGATCAGTAATAATAAGTGGTCGTCCAGATAGAATAATCACAATAACCTTTTCAGACGATTTTTTTAGATTTTCTATTGCCTGAATATCCTTTGTATCTATACTTGGATTCGCATTGTCTCCCCAACCTTCTGCGTATGGTTTCTCGCTGACAACAGCAATACCTACATCGGCTTTTTTATTATCAAGCTTAAAATTACCATCTATTTCGTAGTTAATCTGAACACCATCGCTCACTACCTGTCGTATACCTTGCAGAATCGATGTTCCTCCTGGCATCCAATTTCCATCTACACCTTGCCATTCGACGGTCCACGCACCACATTGTCTACCCACATTATCGGCACCGCTACCCGACACAAGAATTTGGTCAGTATTTTCTGGTAACGGCAGTAGAGAGTTTTCATTTTTTAGTAACACTGCAGACGAAGCTACAATTTTACGGGCAAGTTTGTGGTGTTTTTCAGAACCTACAGTATCCAGACTAATATTGTTCAAGGATACATCAAATAAGCCAGCTTTAAATTTTTGATACAGAATACGACTGACCGCATCATCGATTCGTGCCTGACTAATTTCGTCATTGTTTACAGCCTTACGCACGTCACCCAGGAATGTTTTGTAGTCGTATGGCAGCATGGCCATATCCAGGCCCGCATTTATAGTTTTTACATTTGCTTTATACTTGCTTGTCTTGGAGTATTCATAAACCCCATACCAATCCGAAACAACAAAACCCTTAAAACCTAATTCGGTTTTCAGCTTATCGGTTACCAAATATTTGCTATCAATAATACGTTCATCGCCCCATTGGTTCAGACCTATCAATACAGAGGCAACGTCTGCTTCAATAACTTTTTTGTATGGCGGAAGGTACTCGTTTATTAGTGCTTGGTTATCGGCTTTAGTTTTTCCTTGGTCAATTTTGAATTTTTTATGATTTGATTTTCCCCATTCCATGGCACCAGTAGCCAGATAATGCTTTGCCGATGCAAGTACGTACGTTTTGTCGTCGAGAGATGCCTGAGTACCTGCAACATATGCTCTTCCCAGTTCGCCATTTAGAGTAGGATTATCAGAAAAAGCCTCGTAAACTCTACCCCAGCGCATGTCTTTAGGCGCATCAAGTGAAGGTGAGTAATTCCAATTTATTCCGGTCGCCTTCAACTCTTCGCTTGTAGCAATTGCTACCTCATTTACTAGCTTAGTATCTTGGGTTGCGCCCAATCCTATGGCGTGTGGGAAAACCGTTGCTCCCAATACATTAGAATGGCCGTGATTAGCATCAGTTCCGTACAGAATCGGTATCCCAAGCCTTGATTTCAGCGCTTGATCCTTCATGCCATTAACCATATCCTTCCAGCCTTGTGCCGTATTAGTCTTTGGTTTGGCGCCGGCACCGCTCAGCACACCACCTAAGTAGTATTTGCTAATGTCGTCCACCTTTCTAAGGCTATTCTTATCGACCAAAGCCATTTGACCAATTTTTTCCTCTAAAGTCATACGAGACACCAAGTCTCGCACCCTGATTTCTATGGGTTGGTCTACTTGCCTGTACAGAGCATCTGCAGGCGGTGGCGGTAATTGTATCCCCAAATCCTCCGGTTGAAGCAAGTAAGTAACAAAACTAACAATTGAGACCACAAATATAACAAAAACAATCCAGCGGTTACGATGGGTATTAATTTTGTTTAAAATAGTTTTTTTATCTTTACGGTGAGTTTTTTTTCGATTAGCCATTAGTATAATTATAGCAAAAAAACACCTTAAAACGGAGGTGTTTAACATAAGCTTATTGGAGGGCCAGGAGGGACTCGCCTCACAGCCAAGAAATATACTTTTGCTAATGCGACCTCAACTCACTTTGTTCGTTCTGAGGCAAGGTGCGGGGACTGCAGACTTGCAGTCCCGTTCGAGTCCCGACTAATCTTCAGCCAAGAAAAAAAGCACTATCTTTACAGACAGAGCCTTTTTATTGGAGGGACGTATGTATCGCTGTTACAACTGAATTATTGGATCACCCTAGACCGTTTGTGACCGTATTATCAACTAATTAATATAGGCTCCAAACGAGCATGGAAGTAGACATGGTTACATTTTATAACGCTTATGGTTACATAATGTATCTGTTAAGGAAGGCTTATGGTTACATAATGAAACTTGAGATGGTACAATTGAGACATGTTATCCATACCTGAACCATCGTTTAAATCTAGTCTAACAGATCTTATAGTTGAACTCGAAGGGCTCCGCAATAAAGACGTCACTGGGACAGCTAAGCCTTGGGTTTTCTTCGAACTTAAGAACCTCTTCCATATTGTCGAGGCATTGAGCTCTGCCCGTATCGAAGGTAACCACACTACTCTGGCTGACTTTGTTGATTCTCAGCTGAGTTTAAATTTACAGAACGAAGAGTTGGTAGAGATTAGCAACATAATTAAGGCTTTGGACTTTATTGATAAACACATTGCTGATCACAAGATCGATAAGGCTTTCATCCTTGAACTACATAAAATAGTCGTAAATAGCTTAAGCCCCAACAAAGAAGGCGACAAAAGATCCGGTGCATATCGTAACGAACCACGTAAAATAGCCAACTCATCACATGTATTGCCTCAACCGAGCGATATTAACGACCTAATGAATGAACTAATCCAGTTTATTGACGCAAAAAACGAGCCGAAACATGACCTACTTAAAGTAGCTATAGCTCACCATAGGTTTGTATGGATTCATCCGTTTGGCAATGGTAATGGTCGTGTCGTTCGTCTGCTCACGTACGCCATGCTGCGCAAACAGGGTTTCATAACTACAGGACTCACTCGATTATTCAACCCTGCGGCGGTATTCTCGGGTGACCGTCAGAAGTATTACGATATGCTCGAAGAAGCCGATAAAGGTTCTAATGAAAATATCCTTACGTGGTCTGAGTATGTACTTTCAGGACTTAAGGATGAGGTTAAAAAATCACAAAAACTTGCTGATGCCGGATTCGTACGTAATGAAATACTTATGCCGACACTTGATTGGGCACTTGAAAAGAATGTTTTGAGCGAACTAGAGGTACAAGTGTTACGACGAGTAATCCGAAAGGAGTCTGTTAAAGCCGCTGATGTTCGCGACCTATGGCCTGAAAATCGTTCACACGTTGTGGTATCAAAGTTCTTTAGCAAACTCCGTAAGCAAAACTTTATCCGCCCACTGAAGGAAAATGGCCGAGAGTATGTACTGTGCTTTACTGGCAATAAGCTGACGCGTGGTATTCTGGAGCAAATGGAAAAGCAGGGCATGTTGCCGATCCAAGTCGATGAACTAGCGAACAAGAAATAGAGTATAGCTTACCTGAAATACTTTGTGAAACTCAAGTATTAGCCAATTATATAAAAAACATAGGCAGTTTACCCCTGTTTTAAGCATAAGCATCTTGGAGGAGCAAGGTGCAAACTATTGCAACTAGACTGCTGGAAAAGCCTTTTATAGCTTCTACCTAAGTTCTAGTGAATTTTTCATCCGCTTCTTTTACCAGCTCTTTAATCTCAGACCATTTTTTGCGTACTTCTTCTTCGCTTCCAGCAGCATGGTGGTCTGGCAATTCTAAAGTGCCAAACTCTCCACCAATTTGGTCAAGTAAATCATCTTGCTCAAGGTTTTTATATTTAAGCCATGCACCTGCTATGTGATATGCAATGCCTTGTCGCTTATCCCAGTCAGTATCAATTAATTCCGTTGCCAGTAAGCATAAATTTACAAATTCTCTCTCGGAAATAGATTCTTTTGCAAAAAGAGCTTTTGAGCGTTCTTCAAACTCGGGCGGTACTGAAAAATCTTCTTTCATAAAATAATCATATCAAAAAAGAGCCATTGACGGCTCTTAGGTTCAGACTTTCCCACTAGGGTCATCTGTAAGGTCAAATTGGAGGGTCCAGTGGGACTCGGTCACCTTTGGCGACCCCCGAACTTCTGCCATGCAAACAAGTTTGCAGGTGAAGATTCGTTTCCGAACTGCCACAGGCAGTTCTCACCCACGACACCCTCTTGGTGTGTCGTGGCTTCAAGCCTTACTGAGAACTTGCCATGAAAAAAGCCGACCGCAAGGGTCGGCACTTTTCATGGAGGGACGTATGTTTGGTTGTTGCAACTAAGTCATTAAGAACGCACGAAAACTATCTAGTAATCTTCTTGCTTTGAGTAATCGCAATTAGAAATGTAAAGATTATGATGCCTATTGTAAATGCAGTCATTAGTTGTCTCGCGGTGTTATCGAAGTCAGTGACTTCTCTTACACAATGATCAGCACAATCAATATGTCCCAGAATAGATCCAAACCACAAGAGAGCCGTTGAAATCCATGATAAGACTACGAGAAAGTAAGCAACTACACTTATTTTTAGTTTATTGAAGAAAATTACCAAAGAAACGGTAGTGAGTAGGGGTGCAAAAATAGGGCTTATATTACTAATTGTAACCAAGGATATAATGATTGATAGTACTAACCATGCAAAAGAAAGACGCTTGTTCATTGGTTATGACATACTTTTACACATAATTCTATTTAATAGTAACATGAAGGAGAAGCATAAGTGTATTGGAGGGCTCAGCGAGGCTCGTCATATCTACTCTCACTTCAGCTAAAGCTGCGTTCGAGGACAAGCAAGGAAAACTCAATTGCCATAGGCAATTTTCAACTGTCGTTCGATTCTCACTGAGCAACGACCAATTCAAAAAGTCCCACAAGGGGACTTCATGAATTGGAGGGCCCACCGAGGCTCGAACTCGGGACACGCGGCTTAAAAGGCCGCTGCTCTACCAACTGAGCTATGGGCCCGCATTTAGCGGGAACCTATCGGTTATTTTCATTTTAACAGATTAAATTTGCTAAAATCAACTAATGATATTATACATGCTTTATGGCAAAAGTCAATCTGTTGACCCTTAGTTTAAACAGTGACGTGGACTAGGATTGGGGCATGGTCAGAAAGTTTGCTTTTAGGTAGGGCAAAAATTCGCTCAATCTGGGCATTCATGCTGGTGGCCACGTCTAAACGGCAACGGAAATATTTGTTCATGTAGTAGGTAGGACGGTCACTAAGAGTTAGTTCGTAACCACTTTTTTCTATACAGACACGCAGACCACGTTTGAAAAGCAAGTAGTTATAATCACCAACCATGATTGCTGGACTATCTGGACTATTTTGGGCCAATAATTTATGAGCGCCTCGGATTTGCTCGCGCCTTAAGTAGTTTGTAGCCACGTGGTGAGTAGCGTGGAAAGTGCCAAGGTTAAGTTCTTGGCCAGATTTACGGTCATGAATTTTTGTGATTAGCAGGCGTTCCATCTGGGGCATGTAGATTTTTTCTAGTAATGAATTTTTGAGCACGTGACTAGATGAATCCGTGACAAAAAATCGCTTTTTACGATGATAAATCGCTAGATTAAACTTACCTGTCAGAGTTTTCTCTGACAAAACTAAATCGCCAATTTCATCTGGAAGTTTCTCAGAATGACATTCCTGGATGCACAAAATATCGGCTTCATAGGTGTTTACCAGTTCTTCTAGATCTTCGATAGCACGATGATATTTGAGGTTGTAACTAATAATTTTTATGTTGTTAAGCTTTTTGTTTTTCATGTTTCAGACAACATTATGGCATAAGAAGCATTAAAACATCAAGTCCTAACCCCTACCTTAAAGAGTAAAAATCTTATATAATTTATAAAAGAAGGAAGAGAAGTAAAAATATGTCTGGACATTCCAAATGGGCAAAAATTCACCGCGGTAAGGCCATAGAAGACGCTAAACGTGGTGCGGTGTTTACAAAACTCGGTAACGCCATAGCGTTAGCAGCCCGTGCTGGCGCTGACCCAGATACCAATTTTACCTTGAGATTAGCTATAGAAAAGGCCAAAGCTTCTAATATGCCGTCTAACAATATCCAGCGGGCAGTTGATAGGGGTTCTGGGAAGCTCGGCGGAGAACAAATCCAAGAAGTAATGTACGAAGGTTACGGCCCAGGCGGAACGGCTATTTTGGTAGAATGCGCGACAGATAACATAAACCGAACATATCCAGAAGTGCGCCTAGCATTTTCTAAACATGGGGGCAATATAGCCGAGAAAGGCTCGGTGGCCTTCCAGTTTGAGCGTAAAGGCATGATTACCATAAAAGGTGGTGGAGAAGACCTTTTACTCCAAGTGTTGGATGCCGGCGCCGAGGATGCCGAAGAAGACGACGGTGAAATGACAGTTTATACAGACCCAAAAGAGTTATCTAACGTGCGAGAAAATCTAAAATCCGCCGGCATAGAGGTGGCTGAGTCTGAGTCAACCTATGTTCCCAAAAATAGTGTGCTGATAGAGGATAATGTTACCGCAGGCAAAATTAGCCGACTGATGGACGCACTTGAAAGCCTGGACGATGTTTCTGCAACTCATGTGAATTTTGAGTTTGCTGAAGGCGTAGAGGCGTGAGACTTTATTTATCGTCAGAAAATGTCGGGAACTACTCAGATCAACTCCTAGAAATGGTCGGCGACAATAAAACTGTTGCATATATAGGAAATGCTAAAGATGATTGGGATAATAGCGAAAAATCAGCCAAAGTAGCTGAGCATAAAGCCTTATTTGAAGCATTGGGCTTTAATTTTACGGAATTTGACCTAAAAAATTACTTTGGTGCTCAAAAAATAACCAAAGAGGATTTAGTTGGATTTGGACTTGTTTGGTGCTCGGGCGGTAATACGTTTTTACTAAGAAGAGCTTTGGCTGATAGCGGGCTAGACCAAGTTTTAGTTAAAATGCTAAAAAATAATGAGATTGTTTACGGAGGTTCTAGCGCTGGTTCAATTATCCCAACGCCGTCGTTAAAAGGCGCAGAATTTAGTGATGACCCTGGCCAGGTCGAAAAAATTTACAAAAAAGAGATTATTTGGGAAGGCTTAAATTTAGTGCCTTTTCATATAGTCCCACACTATAAAACTGATTGGTTTAGAGATGACACAGAGAAGATGATTAGCTACCTGAAAGATAATTCCCATAACTTTACAGCACTAAAAGACGGACAAGTTGTTTTGGTATACAGTGAAAGGCACGAAACACTGCTGTGAGAATTTTAGGCATAGACCCAGGTACTGGAATTTTGGGATTTGGTGTTATAGAGTCGGGGGTTCGTAACAAAACCAGCCTGGTTGACGCTGGGGTTATTAGGACGCCAGCAAAACAAGCAGACCAGATTAGACTTTTGACAATTTATGATGAGTTAAATGAACTAATCAAAGAGTTAAAGCCACAAGTTATGTCGGTAGAAAAGCTATTTTTTGCCCAGAACGTCACTACTGCAATGACCGTATCGCAGGCTAGGGGAGTGGTAATTTTGTGTGGCATGAAAGCCGGCCTAGATATATTTGAATATACTCCACTTCAGATAAAACAAGCATTGACCGGCTACGGGAGAGCTGACAAAAAACAGATACAGGAAATGGTGAGAGTAATATTGGGTCTGAAGGAAGTACCTAAGCCGGATGATTGCGCAGATGCACTGGCGGCTGCTATTTGTCACAGTATGACAAATATGGTATAATCTGACTAATGAGTAAAGAAATAGACCCCCGAAGTGGGTCAATCGTACCATACTTAACTATTCCAAAGTTTATTGTTAACTATTTGGATGAAGTAAAGGTTGAAGGCGAATTTAAGGAAAATCCCAAAATTCTCCAGAATGATTATTTGCGTCTTTGCAATATTAATCCTGATAATCCTGAGCAAGAAGAGCATTATGCCAATGGCGATAGCGTAACGGGCTCTATATTGGAAACAATTCGGACCAAAAATGTTAACGAATCGACGGACATAGCTCGTGATAGTTATTTTAAAAGCGAAACTTATAAAAGTGGTGGTTCAAGGAAGCTGATTAATGGCGTTGGGCGTATAGCCAATATGGCTTTTATGAAAAATGCTTTGTTTATTAGTTCAGCGGTAGAGCTTAACAGGCATGTAACCGAGTCCCCAGAACCGAAAAAGCTCAAAGAATCAGATAAAAGTTCGATTCTAATACACGCCAAGGCAAAGAGTGAATGCTATTTAAGATACAAAAACTCAAATGAATTTTTGTTCCAGGCTTTAAAGTTTCATGGCAGGGCTGAAGCTGGCGCATTGGCTGGAGTTTTGCATGGTCCAGAATATCCAAAGACCAGTCGTCAGTTGTTGCAAGACCAAATAGAATTCCGAAGCGTTCTTGACAAAAATTTCGCACTTTCTGCATATGTTTTATTCCGTTCTGCAGAATTAAAATATAATCCAAGTTTTTTGCCAGATTTTCCACCTTCAGAGTAACTAGTACTTTCTGATGTATAATTAGTTGGTGATAAATTATCTTGATGGGGAAATTGCGTCAAAAGATATTGACTATGTAATTGTTGATATTGCTGGCGTTGGTTACGGGGTGCGAGTTTCTGTTAGTGACTACGACAACCTAAAAATCGGCGAGCGTAATAAACTATATATTTATGAGCATATTCGTGAGGATGCTCATGATTTATTTGGGTTTATAAATATTGGTACACTAAATTTATTTAACCAACTTCTCAGCGTAAAAAATGTTGGACCTAAAGTTGCACTAGCAATTTTAAGCATCGGGTCAGAAAGCACAATCCGTGAGGCAATAGCTGGTGGCGATGTAAAACGACTGCAAACAGCAAAGGGCGTGGGTAAGCGCGCAGCCGAACAAATAATTGTGGAACTACGTGACAAGCTAGGACTAGTAAGTTCTATGGAGGCTGAAGGTGTAGTAACTCGAGGTAGTTTGGACGTCAACGATGAAGCTGTACAAGCATTGGTGGCCCTAGGCTATAGCGAATATGACGCCCAATCGGCACTTAAAAAATCAGACCCAGAACTATCTACGCAGGAGCGAATCAAGCAAGCTTTGAAGGGTAATTTTTAGAGATGGCGGTCGAAAGAATCGTTCAACCAGATTTACCTCCCGAAGATTCGGTTGAGCAAGAGTTGGAAGTAAGCCTTAGGCCTAAAGATTTTACAAATTATATTGGTCAGCAAAGGCTGAAAAATGCACTACTGCTAGCAATTGCTGCTGCCAAAAAGCGCGGTGAGCCGATAGACCACGTTTTGCTTTATGGCCCCCCGGGACTTGGTAAAACCACTATGGCTAGTGTGATTGCTCACGAGATGAACTCTAATATCCGGATAACTTCCGGACCGGCAATAGAAAGGGCGGGGGATTTAGCCAGTATTTTAACTAATCTTCAAGACGGCGATATTTTGTTTATTGATGAAATTCACAGACTTCATCGTAGTGTTGAAGAAGTGCTTTATAGCGCTATGGAAGATTTTAAGCTGGATATTATGCTGGGTAAGGGGCCGAGTGCCCGGAGTCTGCGCCTGGATTTACCTAAGTTTACAATTATCGGAGCTACTACCAGGACAGGTGCATTGGCTGCCCCGTTGCGCGACAGGTTTGGCATACAGCACAGGCTAGAATTTTATACAGACGATGAAATCGCCCAGATTATCAGGCGGACAGCATCAATTTTGAATGTTGGCATTAACGAAAAAGCATCTAGAGAACTAGCGAAACGTTCACGTTTGACACCCAGAATTGCCAACAGATTATTGAAAAGAGTCCGTGATTACGCCGACGTTAATAGTGACGGAATAATTGATGAAAACATTACTCATAAAACCATGAAGTTACTTGAGATTGATGAAGTGGGGTTAGACCCAGCAGACCGCCGAATACTAGAAACTATCATAGAGCATCATAACGGTGGACCAGTCGGGGTTGATACACTAGCGGCTATAACTGGTGATGAGCGCACAACTATTGAAGATTTTTTTGAGCCATATTTAATGCAAATAGGCATGCTGGAACGCACACCACGAGGCAGGAAAGTAACACATAAAGCTTACGAACACTTGGACAAAAAACCAAAAGACAAAGCAGACCAGACTAAATTGGTATAATAAACAAATGAATCCAGAGACACCAAAGACTGAGAAAAAAGGCCCAAGAGAAAGTGATGTCTTGCCCAAGGCCGAAAGTCGTCGGCCACCGGTTTTTGACCCAACTGGCCGGGTTGAGCATATCATGCACAACGAAACTAAGGTTGCGGACGTCCGCCGGCATCCGATAGGGCTTTTTCTTATTTATTTGCAGACGATTGTTGGTTTAGGAACAGCATTTTTTCTTATTTTTATACTACTTCCCACATTTTTAGAAACAGTAGATGTTAGTAAAGGCTTAGGTGATTCGATATTAAACCTGCTGATATTAATTAGTCTGGTCTTTGGCGTAGTTTTTTTGATTTTATCAGCTAGGATTTACCGAGCCAACCAACTTATAGTGACAGATGAAAACGTCACACAAATTCTACAAATTGGACTATTCAGACGGAAAATATCGGAACTTTCTATGCACAATGTAGAAGATGTTACGGCCGAACAACATGGTATTTTACAAACTTTACTTAACTATGGCACGCTCAGAATAGAAACAGCCGGCGAGCAAAATAACTTTATTTTTGTTTACTGCCCCAACCCCAACGCCTATGCCAAAGCAATACTAGATTCACGCCAAATGTACTTTAAAGAGCACAGCGTTACAAACCAATAAGTTTGATTATTCCTTGAAGGGGTCTTTCCTGGCTGACTCAAATAGTGACTGTACGACGACGTTCTGGTCTTCTAGATTTTCAATTTTATCAATAGATTGCTGGTCTATTTTTAGTCTTTTTATAGCACTGATTTGAGTGTTGACTTCTTCTGATGGTTCGTTTTGTGAGGCTGAGCTAACGTTCAGTATTAAGAATCCATATAAGCCAAAAATAAGAATAAAAGTAATAAGCAACAAACATTTTGATATTTTTTTTCCGTACTTTTTGAGCCTGAGTAATATTTGTTTGATATCTAGGTTTGATTCTTTTTTCATGGCTTTACATACGCATTCAAAGTTAATGTAAACGTTATTGCACCACCACCACTTAGCGGTTTAATTGATATTTTATCAACATGTGCCGTACGACGGTTATTCTCAAGTTTTTCTAGGAATTTAATAAAGTCGGAATAAGTTGTTGGCTGAGTTTCTTGGCTAATTATCATTAATTCTAAGGCGTAAACTCCAGATATGCCGTCAATTGTCTTTACTTGACTGATTGGAGGAGTAGCTGGAGTGTTGGCAGAATCTGAACCTTCTGTTGATGTTGTGGCTTTAGGCACCACTTGGCCTAAATTGGAAGTTTGGAACCTGATATCTTTGATAGCTATGCCACTTTCAGTTGCTAATTTTGAAATTTCACGAACCGTTTTAGCTTGGTCTTTGTCTTGCGGAACGATAGATTTCGCAATTGAATTTAGCTCGGTATATTTTTCTATATCTTTTTTGGCTTGCACAAGAGAAATCTGTTGTTGATCTATTAACCTAGCTTCAGTTTTAACTTCTTGAAGTTTTTTAGCTTGAGCGTCTATCAAGCCATTACCCCAGAAAACCACACCAACTACTAATATGGCGGTAAGTATATTGAGGCCAATCATTACGAAATAAAATCGTTTGGTCGTCATTGTTTTACTCCGCTTACACTGGGCGAAATGTAAAGATATGGATTGTCTTTGGTGAACAAGGCCCTGAGTTGAACGATGCACGGGTAATTTCTAGATACTGTCGGGTCGCAGGATATACTCTCGATGTCAGCTTTTTCAAATATTTTATTTTTTGGATCTTGAAGGTTAAGTTGTACCTGAGTTGCCGAGTCAATGTCCTTCGCTTGGGCGATTATTGTAATACCACCTTGAATTTTATCTATCTGAAGTTGCTGTAGGGCTGTATTTGCCGGCAAGGCTGCGCCAAGCTGGTTTAGAAGCTTAGAAAATAGTATTTCTCTAGAAAGAACTTGGGTTGTAAGCTTTACATTATTGGATATAGTATCTATCTCTTTTTGCGTTCCTTCAATATTTTGTGCTTGAAGAGATTGGCGAGACTCAATAGTTTTTTGTTCTATGGATTTTGTTGTTTGAGATAGGTAAAATAATCCGACTACAACAATCAAAACGGCGCCAAAAAGAGCAAAAATTAGGTAGGTTAACCATTTTCTTAGAGTGCTGTTTTTACGGGCGTAGAGCATATCGTTGCGTGTTTCAAAGGGGAGTAAGTTTATCATGATATAAATAGCTCCCTTGGGTTAATCAAGGATAATCCAGCAACCGTTACGTAAATAGATTTTTCTAGACTGCTTGGCGGACGTAGTTTATGTAAGTCAAAATTACGTAGTGGTTCGCAAGTTCGGACGGGAAGACGTATCTGATTAGTCAAATAATCGCTTAAGCCTGGCATGTTAGCCCCGCCACCCATCGTTATGACTTGGCCAATTTTTGCCTTGGCACCAGATCGTTCTTCATGATAACGAATCATACGTTGGATTTCTTTAGCCAGTTGATCGACCGTTGGTTGAAGCGTACTTAAAATTTGGTCTTGTTTTTTGCTTTTACCGATTCCGTATTTGGTCTTGATTATGTGAGCTTCTTCTGTGGAGACCCCCAAAATTTTACTAATATTTTCAGTAAAAATGTCTCCTCCGCCTAAAATAGTTCCCGTGACAATAACTGTTTTGTCATAGATGGTTATATCTGTAGAAACAGAGCCAAAATCTACAAGAACTGCCGGAATGTCATTATGGTCATCTTGTTTCTCAAACAGCCTAGCAGCAGCTAAAATGCTTGTGTCAAAACCAACAGGTTCCAAACCTAAAATGTGGGCTAAACGTATATGGGAGTCAACAATTTTTCTAGGAGTCGCGACAGCCAAAACTTCTAGGCCTTTTTCGGTTCTGCCGATTATGGAATGGTCCAGGTACAGATCATCGAGTGGAATTGGGATGTACTGTTCAGCCTCTATCCTAACAGCGTCAGGGATTTCATCGTCTTTTATTGATGGAAGTTCAATAGTACGCGTGTATGTTTTGGAAGCAGGTACAGACAACGCAACACGCTTAGTATTAATTTCGCCGACTATATTTTCTTTAAATAAATGCATGATTGATTCGGCTAAAGTTTTATACTTTGTAACTACGCCTTCTTCTATAGCGCTGGAATCAAAGGCCCCCACGCCATAACCAATAACCGAAAAACCTTTATTTTGAGGTTGAGTTTGCATGACCTTGATGGTGCTAAACCCAATATCTAGACCGAACAAAGGTTTGTCGTGATAAAAATATTTAGAGTTCATTTTTGTGATAGCCCACCGAATTTCTTATGCTTATAGTATACCACCGAAGTTTAAAATTATTATGAAAAGTATTGCTAAAAAGCTCTTCTGTAACCATTGAGTATCCAGTAGGATGTGCCTATTCCGGCGGAAGTACCAAAGGTGATGGTTGCTGTGTTTCTAAGGTGTACAGTTTGGCCGATAAGTGCACCAATTTGGCCACTGTTAAAAACTTGCACTTTAGACCACTTAGCATAAAATATGGTACCTGAGCCAGCGCCAGTATTGTTTAGATTAATCGTTACTAAGTCTCGAGAATTTTTTAGATCTATACCCGTAACATCTGCACAGTCTGGAGAACAGCCAGCAGAACTATAGTAAGCTACAAGCCGAAGTCCAGTACCGCTGGCATTGTTTTGAACTGAAGATGAGTTTTGTAATGAGACTAATGTACCATCAACCATTAAGTCTGGTCGTGTTGAGTTAAGAGAGTTTGAGATAGTTATTTTGCCTGCTTGTGTGAAAGTTAATGTCCCAGTAATCCAGGCATTGCCGTTCATAGTTACGTTGCAGGTTTTAGAAATTGTGACATTACCCGTAATCTTGACATTTGCTGGCCAAGTCACGCTACCGCCGTTGCTTGTACATGATGCGGTGGCACCCGTTAAGTTATTTGTGACTGTTGCTTTTTGGGTAGCTCTATCATGTGTAGGTAAGGGCAAAGTTGGCACCCCGCTACCGCTTATTAGTCCGGGGTTTGTAAGTCCTGTGGTTGTCACTTGATTGTTAGCTGACACAGACCCATAAATATGCGCACTGTTGCTAATACTAATCGGCTCGCCATTTTCTCCACTATTGCAAAGTCTGGGGTATGTAGCATTGGCTGGGTTTGGGCATGCCTGGTGTGCTACTTTGAGGCTAACAGGTGTTGCTAGCAGACCAATCTGAGACGTATTACTCATAGTTACGGTTCCATTTACATAAACATCGCCTCCCAAAACCTTAGAAGAATTGTCCATAATTAGTCCTCCAACACCAGTCACAATACTAAAGTTGCCACTTGTTACCTTTCTGAGGTCGGCGTTGATTGTTATGGATGACTGTGGAGTGGCAGAGCTCGCAGGTCTGTATAACTTAGCGGTCGAAGTCATGACTTTTTTGTCTGAATTTACATCGCTAACTACGACACTATATGTTGTTTTGACATTATTGAGAGTATCAAAAACCACAGTACCGCCAGTGCCTGCCCAAGCAGTATTAGCAGTAATTTGTTGCATACCATAGTCTATCGCAGCATCGGCCACCATTTGCGTCTCAGTTCTAAACGTATCTTTAAGGGACAAAACAACATTATTTGTGCTAAGTCGTGTGTAGTTAAGTGCAATAATAATTAAAAACGGTAAAACAATTATGACCGAAATTAGAGCGGCGCCTTTTTGAGAGCGAGTAATATTTTTCATTAAAATGTGTTCCTTAAAGTTGTTCTAATACTTGTATCCAGGGTTAGCGGTGCACCGAAGGTATCTGCCTGCATAGTAAGGTTTATGACTACAGAACGAGCAATAACAGGGTTGTTAGTTGAAGCGTTATCTTGGTCGTAAAGTACGAAAACCATAGATTGGACATTTTCTGCCAGCTTAATATCCGCAGGACAGCTACTAGTTGCAGATGCTGGCGGGCATGAAGTTTTTAGTTTATTCCCAACAGCAGTCGGATTGGCCAAAGTTCGTTTATACATTGTTTTACCATTTTTGTAATAAACCAACTCATTCAAGTATGGCTGGTTAGTAAAGGGATCAATTATATACTGTTCAGAACTGTCTATGGCTGGCACGGCTGTAATAATTACAAACGAGGTATTATTGGTATTCCAGCCACCAACTGGTGCGTTGGCGTCCGAAATAGTGTTAGTCTGTCTAACGCCAGCACCATATCTTAGTTCTTCGGTCACTGTTCTTAGCAAGCCTTGAGCATCAACACTCATAGAGATGTCCACACTATTTCGGGTTAGTAAAACAAAATAGTTAGTAAAAACTGTAAGAATTGACACCATTATAATCGCAAGTATGGTAATGCTAAGATTAATTTCTACTAACGTAAAACCTTTTTGATTTGGCTTAACTTTAGTATTGACCAACACCCAGCTCCCCTATGTAGGTTTTATAAGTCTGGCTTTGTGTTTTCCCTTGTGCGTTGTATGACAGAGTAACTACAACCAACTTAAGACCTGCGCTAACATCGCTTATTACTTCAGAACCAGAGCGAGGAGATTTTAACTCAGCCGGCATCTGGCTGGTAATATCTGTAGTGCCATTCGTAATAGTTAGGTAGCCTTTACTTCTAAGTTCTTCGATTTTATTTTCGGCAAAAGAATTAACAATGGTTAAATCGCGTCCGCGCTGAGCTAAGTGAGAATTATTGTTAGTCACAATGCTTAAACTGCCAATCAAAACAACAGATACCATAATAGTCACCAGTAATTCTACAAGTGTAAAACCATCATCATCAATAGACTTTATGGCAGAAATATTTATTATTCTCATGCTTATAAATTAGTATATCACTGACGTAATTAATGTTTTTAATAAAAACTTAAAACCCTCAAAATTTTGAGGGTTTTAAGTTTACTAAATCTAATTTTTAGTTAAGACTAGTTTTTACGTATGTGCCACCACTTTCAAGCGTTGCTGTAAGCGTGTAAGCAGTACAGTCGGTTGCACTGTTGTCACAACCAGCTGGTGTTTCTGCATATGAGTAAACATTAGCTGCTGGAGCTGCTGCTACATCATTGTTAGCGCCTTTTGGATCCGCTAGTGCAGCTAGGTCAAGACCTTTTAAGTTGGCTTTTACAAAGACATCATCGTCAAGGTTGGCGTTAGTTGGGTAACGGCCGTTTTGAGCGTAGTATGCCTCTACTTGGCTGTGTACAGCGCCGATGTCTGTTTGACGCTCGCTGTCACGTGCTTTTCTTTGTATTCCGCTAAATGTTGTTACAACTAGTGCAGCCAAGATTCCAATCACGACGATTACAATCAATAGCTCAACAATAGTGAAACCACTTTGTTTTCTTTTAAGTGAGATCATAAGGACCCACCCTCCTTAAGTTATTTTTATAGTATTATGACCCCTAAGATTTTATATTGCTTAGGTATCTAGCAATGATTATTAAGCATTACCTTTATTTGGTCAAGCGTTTTAACCACCACCTGTTGACGACACATTACTACTTAGTGAAGCAATAGGACCCATAACACTGGCGGCTATCAGCCCAACCATACCACCTAAAACAATAATCATTATTGGTTCTATCAAGGAGCTTATTCCGTCAATAACTGCGTCAACCTCCTCTTCGTAAAAATCAGCAACTTTAACCAAAATTGTATCAATCTCACCGGTTTCTTCGCCGATTGCTAACATCTGCGACACTATGGGTGGAAAATATTTACTTTTTGATAGTGGTTCTGACAGTTGCTTACCGTTCTTTACTTCTTTGGCTGCATTTTTAAGCTCTGCTTCTATGACTTTATTACCTATAGCTCCACCCGTGACTTCTAAAGCGTCTAAAACGGTGACTCCAGATGACATAAGTGAGGCAAAAGTCCTGGAAAAGCGGGCAATGGCGACCTTGGTAATAATTGTCGATACAATTGGTGTTTTGAGCAGTAGTTCATGAAACTTGTACTTGCCCTTAGGTGTCTTTATATATCTACGTATAAAAAATATTATTAGTGTTGTGCCTACTACCATGACAATGGCGTTTTTTTGCATAAAGGTACTGGCGCTCAGCATAGCGCGTGTATAGACGGGTAATTTTGCATCTGGACCGCCAAGGTCAGTAATTATTTTGCCAAGTTTAGGTATGACAACAATCATAATTCCAAAGAACGCTACGATTGTAATGCTAAAAATAACAATCGGATAGGCTGAGGCACTTTTAATTTTTTTACGCATTGATGCGTCTTTTTCTACCTGAGCTGCAAGACGCTTTAAGATATCGTCTAGAATTCCTCCGGCTTCACCGGCACGGACCATATTTACATAAACTTCACTAAAAACATTTGGATATTTGGCCAGTGTATCGCCAAGTGAAGTTCCGCCCTCTATATCTTTAGAAAGTCCTAAAATTACACCTTTAAAATATTTGTTTTCTGTTTGGGTATGAAGTGTTGAAAAAGCTCTGGTTAATGGCACGCCGGCAGAAATCATGGTAGAAAGTTGCCTAGTAAAGACAACTAGTTCTTTTTGCTTTACTTTGCCACGTTTTTTGAATTTTATGCCACTAGATTCAGTAACAACAATCGGCCGAAGACCTTGTTTAGTCAATGTTGCCATAGCACTTTCTTTACTGCCGGCCTCTATAGTGCCTTTAGTAGTTTTGCTGTCGCGGGTTGCTGTGTAATTAAATGAAGCCATATTTATTTATGATTTAACTTTCTGATGTTACTCGTAAAATCTCTTCTACGCTTGTTTGGCCACGAAGAGCTTTAATAAATCCATCAAGTTGCATGGTAATCATGTTTTCAGTTATGGCTTGGCGTTGAATGTCGTCACTGGTAGAGCCGGATACAATTAATTTTTGGATATTTTCTGAATTACCCAGTACTTCATATATACCAACACGACCTTTATAGCCTGTGTGGTTACATGATTCACAGCCTTTTTTGGCGGGTCTCCATAGTTTGTCTATCTTTGAATCGTCGGTAGAAAGAGCGGCTGAGGATGATTTGTTGGTCTTGCTGGTGTTAGTCTTGCCAATACCACCGGCCAGGGCTTCTTCTTCAAGTTTATGGATAAATTTCATCGTGTCGGCGTCGGAAGTATGAAAGATTTTGTCTATTTGCTTTATGTCGGCAACGTCTGGTTCGTACGATTCTCGGCAATCAACGCAAAGCCTACGCACCAATCTTTGTCCAACAATCGCCCTAACAGTACTGGCGATAAGAAATGGCTCAATACCCATGTCAAGCAGACGAGGCAAGCAAGTAGCCGCATTGTTGGTGTGGAGTGTGGCAAATACAAGGTGGCCAGTCAGGGCGGCTTGCACGGCTAGACCGGCGGTCTCGCTGTCACGAATCTCCCCAACCATAATTATGTTAGGGTCTTGACGTAGTAAGGCACGCAGGCCGTTTACAAAGGTCATTCCGGCTTTGGGGTTAACTTGTGTTTGGTTGGCACCTTGGATTTTATACTCAATTGGATCTTCTATTGTAGAGATATTCACTGTTGGTCGGTTCAGAAGACTAAGCGTACTGTACAGACTGGTCGATTTACCAGAACCGGTCGGGCCAGTTACTAGTATCATGCCGTGAGGCTGGACAATGGCGTCGTTGACTGTAACAAGGGCACGACCCCAGTAACCAAGTTCTTCTAGAGTCAATGGTTTACTGGATTCATTTAGTACACGCATGACGACTTTTTCGCCCTCGTTTATTGGTAGGGTAGATACACGTAGGGCAAAAACGCCCTCGCCAATCTGGATTTTAAACCGTCCGTCTTGTGGAGCGCGCCGTTCATCAATTTTTAGATTACTGAGGATTTTTATGCGGCTAACCAACGCACCATGGACTTTTTTAGGCAGTTTGTTGGCCTCTTTTAGGATACCGTCTATACGGTAGCGCACCACTACGTGTTCTTCGCGCGGTTCTATATGTATGTCACTGGCACCTGACTTGATGGCGTATTCGATGATTAAGTTTACGGTTTGAGCTATTGGCGAATCTTCGGCAACGTCTTCTTCGCTGATATCTAATTCTTCGTCTTCAGATTCTGCTGATTCGCTGTCCAAAACTTTGGTTAGCTCTGTACTCACGCTTCCACGGTATTGGTCCAGAGCAGTAGATATGTTGCTACCAGTCGCCACGTGGACCTTAATATTGGTGCCCAGTTGTTTTTGCAAGAAGTTAACCGCCTGAATATCGTCAGGATCTTCCATGGCCAGTAGTTTTGAGCCGTCATCTTCTACACCAAACAACACTACTTTGTATTGGCGAGCGATTCTTTCTGGGATTAATTTTAGGACTTCACGTGGGATTTCTTTGCTATTTAACTCTATAAAAGGTATATCTATTTCTTTAGAATAAAGTCTGGTCAAATCTTTCTCGGATATAATATTACCGGCAATAACAATATCTTGGAGTGGTTTTTTCTCGGTTTTTTCTTGTTCTCGCAGGGCTACTATTTGCTCTTCGGTAACTTTTCCGTCAGCGCGTAGCAATTGTTCCACCAGACTATCAGATATACGCATAATTGTTTACTAGTATAAACGATAAGCATTATGCGCGGTAGACCTAAAAGTCGTATAATATGTTTATACATATAAATTACTGGAGGGGATGAAAATGGCTGATAAATCTGCAAAAAAAACTGTTGGTGATGGTGAACAAGAGGGCAAGGCGAAGGCACTTGGTCTAGCGCTAGAGACTATTGAAAAGCAATTTGGCAAAGGCTCGATTATGAAGTTGGGCGAGGCCCACAAGGTTAATGTAGAGACAGTATCGTCTGGTTCGCTTAGTTTAGACATTGCACTTGGTGGAGGAATCCCAAAAGGTCGAATTATAGAGGTTTATGGACCAGAGAGTTCTGGTAAAACCACGCTAACACTACATGCCATTGCCGAAGTCCAAAAAAAGGGAGGCACAGCCGCCTTCATAGACGCCGAGCATGCACTAGATCCAGCCTATGCTAAAAGGCTAGGCGTAGACACAGATAATCTGCTAATTTCTCAGCCAGATAACGGCGAGCAGGCGCTGGAGATTGCCGAGACTTTAGTACGAAGTAGTGCTGTTGATTTGGTCGTTATCGACTCTGTAGCAGCTTTAGTGCCGAGAGCAGAGATTGAAGGAGACATGGGTGACAGTCACATGGGACTTCAGGCCAGGCTAATGAGCCAGGCTCTGCGTAAACTTACAGGTATTATTAGCCGGTCCAACACGACAGTTATTTTCATTAACCAAATTCGTATGAAGATTGGTGTGATGTTTGGCAACCCAGAAACAACAACTGGTGGAAATGCACTTAAATTTTATGCTTCTATACGCATGGACATTAGGCGAATTTCTCAGATAAAACAGGGCGAAGAAATCATCGGTAACCGTACTCGTGTTAAGGTGGTCAAAAACAAGATTGCTCCACCCTTTAGGCAGGCAGAGTTCGACATTATGTATAACCAAGGCATTAGCCGGAGTGGCGACGTACTGGATCTAGCGGTAGAGCATAACATTGTTGAAAAAGCCGGAGCTTGGTTCGCCTACGGCGAAGGCAAAATCGGTCAAGGTCGTGAAGCCAGCAAGCAATATCTAGAAGAAAATCCCAAAATAATGGCTGAAATCGAGAAGAAAATCCGTAAAATTGAAGTTTAGGAGTAAAGGTATGTCTGAACGAGCTAGAGTATTTGCAGGTCAAATCAAAATTGTTAATCAGTTAGAACCTTCGTACTGTAACGGAATAGGGGTAAGTAGAGATGCAAAAGGTTTTTATTATGTTGACCCTTTGATTGACGTTGAACAACGAAAAGAAAATTGGTCGATCGATAACTCAAACCCTAGAGTAGAAGACCCTCTATCCCCAGCAACACTAAGGTTAAGCAAACTTCGTGGAGAAAAACCAGTTGTGCGATTTGGGTGTGTAGAGGCAATTAGCTTACCTGAACGGGCAGTACTAAATCCTTTAACATATATTGCTAGATCTCGAGCTAAATATTCTCCGTATTTCGGTCCAGCATCATATGGATTAATCGGTATATTAACAAATAATGGTGTTAGTTCACTCGAAATTGAAAATCAAATAGGGGAATTAAAAAAAGTTAATGAAGATAAGGATGAAAGAGGTTTAGCCCTGCTTTTCTTTGCTGCCCTTGGTGATAAAGCGATATTAGGTAGTGGTGAAAATGAATGTCATTTTCTCCTTGACAGGACACATGGAGTAATTTTCGGCTCAGACTCCGAAGCATTAGCCGAGGCCAAACAAATGCGTGACGAACGACTCGAAAGAATCTCGGAGCAGGTTCGAGGAGCATTTAGTTCAAGTTTTGGTGTCGAGTTATTTAATCATCAAGGGTGAAAATTACTAATATTCAGGCGCAAGTAAAGACGAGAGGGCGTTATTCTATTTTTGTTGATGATAAATTCGCTTTTGGATTAAGCGAGTCAGCACTAATAAATTCTGGAATTAAAGTTGGGACCGAAATTACAGCTAAAGATTTAACAGATTTTAAGCAAGATTCAGAACTGGATAAAATTTACGGACGTTTGTTAGATTTGCTGGCTCGCAGGCCTCGGAGCGAATGGGAACTACATGACTATTTAAAACGTAAAAAGGTTGATAATGAAGACGCAGATAAGTTACTTAACAAGTTAAGTAACCACGGGCATATTAATGACGAGGATTTTGCCAAGCGTTGGGTAGAAAGCCGTAGGTTACTAAAATCTACCAACAAACGCAAGCTTAGTATGGAGCTACGCCAAAAGCGCATTAGGGGTGAAATTATCAGTAAAATTTTATCCGATGACGAAACTGATGAGGTAGAAGTTTTAAAAGAATTGATAGCCAAAAAACGCACCCAAACTCGCTACCAAGATGACCTAAAACTTATGCAATACCTAAGTACGCAAGGATTCAACTACTCTGATATTAAACAAGCCTTAACTCCAGAAGACTAACTTTTTACGTTTTAACCAAAATAACTAAAGTAGTTATTTTTATGAAAATTAAGGGATATGTAGTAGTGTATGCTTAAGGGCTTTGCTCTATGCTAAATACAAACAATTTTTCTCCTGAATTTCACGAATATCGACCTCCTGATATTGATGCCTTACTATCTAGCCTAAGCCATGCCAAAATAAGATTCGATGCTGAGAATTTAGCTGTCCTTCTAGCTAAAGTAGCTGGGCTAAAAACAGATATCACTAAGCCTGTAATTATTTTTACGCCACCACATATCATCAGTAGCATTAGTGAGCTTAGGCAAAATCCGCCTAGGTCTGGATATCCTCGAGTAGCTTAATTAACTGGGCTAGGCGAAGGCACGCGTTGGCGAGATTTTTCAGTTGGGTCCTCTATTATTATTCTTTTGGTGGTGATTTCTAAGATTTGGGAGCGGTCGATGCTGAGACTTCCACCAGAAAAATTCTTTATTAGTGGCTGAGCAGTATAAATCTTTTGGACAAAAAAGCTAGTTGTTTCAAACGCAAAGTCGGTTACTTTGCCATAGTTTTTTTTGCTTTCTGATGT
Organism: Candidatus Saccharimonadota bacterium; assembly: GCA_043741255.1. GTDB lineage: Bacteria > Patescibacteriota > Saccharimonadia > Saccharimonadales > 2-12-FULL-41-12 > JALHOM01. The sequence goes on from JAYUAP010000094.1 coordinate 44,861, forward strand.
CACTTTTAGCCCGACTAGGTCAAACTTTAGCTTAATAATATCTTTTAGCCGGATTAGCTCTCCGGCTTGGCCCAAATCTTCATGGTCATTAACTACAATGCCTTTGTCGATTACGTCACGTATGTCCTTGGACAGTAAAATTAATCTCTCGCCATTGCGGTTATCTGTGACATGCCAACCTTCTATGTATAAATTGTTGGGGTTGATTATCGGCGCGACAACTCTGGCAATTGGACTACCGACCCTTAGGGACAGTACGTCTACGAACTTGAATGACTCATTTAGCTTAAGCATATCTACATTTTAGTATACCAACTCATTTACATCCTGGGGTAGAATAGTAGCTAAGTATGAAGTTTAATTTTGAATCCAGCTCGCCAAAAGCAACTCAGGAATTTGCTAAAGATTTAGGCAATAAACTGAGGGGCGGTGAAGTAATTGAGCTAATCGGTGACGTTGGTGCCGGCAAGACAACTTTTGTGATTGGTCTTGCTGAAGGTCTTGGTAGCAGTGACCATGCGTCTAGTCCGACTTTTACTATTCATAATACATATGCTGGTCGGTTGACTCTGCATCACTGTGATTTTTACCGGCTGGATGAAGATAAATTAATCCAAAAAGAACTAGATGATATGATTGATGAAAGTTCGGTTGTGGTACTGGAGTGGACCCAAAACTTGGCAAATCCGCTAAAAGACACAATCAAAATATTTATTACACCTCAAGAGGGAGAAAAGCGACATTTTACACTGGAATACCCAGAGAAATACCAGTACATAATATGATATTAAGCATTCGCACCGACAAACCGGAAGCCGAAATTGGTCTATTCTCAGCTGATGGGCAAAAGCTGGTCTACAAGACTTGGCAAGCGCACCGTGAGCTAAGTTCGACTATCTTGGTTGTTATTAAAGAACTTTTAGACAACCAACATGCTGATTTTAAAGATTTATCGGGTGTAGTTTTTTATAAAGGGCCGGGTAGTTTTACGGGCCTGAGAATTGGTGCGTCGGTTGCTAATGGCCTAGATGCTGTGTGTGTTAACGAAAACGGTGATGGCTGGCTACAAAAAGGCCTAAAGAGACTTGCAAATAATGAATCCGAACCAGCTTTGCCGTTCTATGGCTCCGAAGCCCACACCACCACTCCCAGAAAGTAATGAAGAACAGAAGTGTCTTTCTCTCCAGAGCTCTTTGGTTTAAAAAATATAAAAACCGGCGCTCGCTCGGGCTCTTGCGATTGAGAAAGACACTTCTGTTCAAAAAATAGCATTTTTATCGTATAATATTTACCAGTCAGAGACATGAAATCTATTGATGATAGCGACTGACGGGTGTTTTAATAAATTTGAATTATTCGTGTTAGACGATTGTTGTGATATAAAGCTAATAATGAAGTGATAGTGATGTAGCAAAAATCACAACTCTTTGGGCTACCGAGAGAAATGGAGTTACTATGGACCCAATTACTGCCGTATTGGCTATTGTTGGAGCTGGCGTCGGCTATGGCGCAAGCACTTATCAAACCAAAAAGAAGCTAGGAACAGCCGAAGCGCAGGTTGAAAAAGAGCTAAAAAAAGCCAAAGCAGAGTCTGATAGATTACTTTCTAAGGCCCGCGAAGAAGCGACTGAAATTGCTGAGTCGGCCCGCAAGGACGAGAAAACTCGTCGGAATGAGTATAAAGATATCGAGTCACGACTACTCGGACGCGAGGAAGCTCTAGACAAAAAACTAGATGCAATCGACAAAAGGTCTGAAGCTTTGCGTAAGGGTGAAGATGAAGTTGAAGCTCTAAAAAATGAAATTCGTGACATCCGCACAAAGCAGCAGGATAAGTTAGAGAAAATCGCCAAACTAAGTAAAACAGATGCTGCTGAAAAACTGATGGCAATGACTGAGCGTGATATAAAGCAAGATTTGCTTGGCCTAATTAATAAATTGCAGAACGAAGCCAAAGATAACGCCGAGGAAAAAGCCTCTGTAATAATTGTCGAGGCTATGGAACGCATGGCTAGCGAAGTGACTGCTGAGCGCACAGTTACATCTGTTAAATTAGACGACGAAGAAATGAAAGGTAGAATTATCGGTAAAGAAGGCCGAAATATTCAGGCTTTGCAACGTGCCACCGGCGTGGACATTATGGTTGACGATACCCCTGGTATGATTATTCTAAGTTCATTTGACCCAGTACGTCGTGAGGTTGCTCGTCAAGCACTAGAGATGCTACTAAAAGATGGTCGTGTACATCCTGGGCGTATAGAAGAAGTGGTAGATAAAGCTCAAAAACAAGTCCAAAAAGACGTTATGCGTACTGCCGAAGATGCAGCACGTGAAGTGGGTATCGTGGGTATACCAAAAGAAATTTTGCAGTACCTTGGCGAGTTAAAATTCCGTACTAGTTATGGACAAAATGTGTTGAAACACAGTACCGAAATGGCCCACATGGCTGGTGTAATCGCCGAGCAAATTGGTGCTGATACTAAAGTTGTGAAATACGCCGCTCTTTTGCATGACATGGGCAAAGCCTTGACTCATAAAATTGAAGGCAAGCACCACCACATCGGTGCCGAGATTGCTCGCAAATACGGCGTACCTGAGAATATTTGTCACGCTATAGAAGCTCACCACGACGACGTAGAAGCTACCACGACAGAAGCGCTAGTCATACGTGTAGTTGACGCAATTTCTGCGGCAAGGCCGGGGGCTAGAAACATCAGCCAAGAAAACTTTGCAGAGCGTATGCGTGATCTAGAAAATGTCGCAACTGGCTTTAAGGGTGTAGACAAAGCCTACGCCATAAGTGCTGGCCGTGAGGTGCGTGTTTTTGTAAAACCGACCGACTTAGATGATTTAGGGGCCATAAAACTAGCTCGCGACGTTGCAACTAAAATTGAGTCGACTATGCAATATCCCGGAACAATAAAAGTGAACGTTATTCGCGAAACTAGAGCCATAGAATTCGCCAAGTAGTGGTTTAATAAAGTGGATGGATAGTCAAAATTTCCTATCTAGTTATCTGGGCTGGATAATCACAGCTGTTTTTTGCGCTGTACCATTGTTATTTTGGATAAATATCCACCCTTTATCGGTTGTTTTTCAAGGCAATTTTACAACCGTAAGCCTAGCTATAGGCCAGATAGCTGGGCTAACAGGTATCGTAATGTATGGGCTGAATTTGATATATTCAACCCGTCTGAGGTTTTTAGAAAACATGTTTGGTGGGCTCAACAAAGTTTTTGTAGCGCATCATATTTTGGGTGGTTTGGCATTGATTTTACTTTGTTTTCATCCAGTATTTTTGGCACTGAACAGAGTCAGTTTTTCGCCTAAAGAAGGTGCTTTACTACTGATACCTAACGGTCTTTTGCCGTTAGATGCGTTGGTTGATAATACCAATAAATTTCATTTTGAAGTTTTACAGCAATGGGCAATATTTTTTGGTATTTTGGCCTTTTGGGGAATGGTCGTTTTGCTGATTATTACTTTTTTTGTAAAACTTCCGTATCAACTATGGCTAGCGATACACCGTTATTTGGGTCTAGCATTCTTTTTTGCCGGGCTTCATGTTTTGTTTGTATCTAGCGATACTTCTATCAGTAAGGGTTTGAAGTTATATCTATTAACCATTGCATGTTTGGGGCTTTTGGCATTCGCCTATAGAAGTCTACTAGCCGACGTTTTTGTCAGGCGGTACAGATATAAAGTGTCGGAAGTTGATTTATCAACAAAAGGCGTTACACAAATTAGCATGGTTCCAATGGCCAAAAAACTAGAATTTAAAGCTGGACAATTTATTTTTATTAAATTTATCAAATCTGATGGAAGAATTGCCAAAGAGTGGCACC
>JAYUAP010000095.1:0-8730 GCA_043741255.1 Candidatus Saccharimonadota bacterium
TTTTTTTGTTTGGTGGTTGTGGTTTTTGGTGCGCTAAGTTACACCACACTGCAAAAAAGGGAAGGTTTCCCAACAATTTCTACGCCATTTGCTTTGTCCCAAGGAACTTATCTGGTAAATGACCCAGCAAAAGTAGATAAAGACATTGCTAAGCCACTGAGTGATTTTTTACTTAAACAAGACGGGGTTAAGACGGTTCAAATCCAAAGTTTTGATAATTTTTTCTCTGCACAGGTTGGCTACAATAGCGACGTCGACTCCGAAAAACGCAGTCCAGAGCTAGAGCAATTAGCAAAAAGCCAAAGCTTTATGCCGTCGTCGGCCACTATCAAGATTGAAGCTTTTAAGTTTGGTTTTACAGAGCGTGGTGACGATTTAGTAGTGTCGTTTTACAGCAACAATCAAGTTGATACAGCTAACCTTTTATCCAAAGCCAGTGAAGCCAGTGATTATATTGCCAACAAACATTTATCGTTAGTGCAGTCAGTATCGATAATCAATCCGTTTGAAAAAGCTAAAAACCCAGTTACAGGAATAGAAGAAACTGCGCAAAAGTCTTTCGAACGATTCGGTATACGCGAGAATAATCAAACAAACTATCACGATGCAGTCGTTATTGGAATCGTTACAATAAAAGGTTCCGACAATATAGAACTTGACAAGCAAGTTAACTCTGCACTAAATGACCTAAATGCCGACCCCAAATTTGCCGGTTATAGTGCTAAAATCAGCGCTTCTCCGACTCCACAAATAAAACAGCAAATTAATGAGCTCCAGCAGACTCTACTGGAAGGTCTTCTGGCAGTACTAATTATTGGCTCTTTAGTAATAGCCATTAGAGCGTCAATACTAACTGTCGTATCGATGATAACCGTTATTGCTATAGTCAATGGCATTTTATACGCTATCGGCTACAGCCTTAACACGATTACATTGTTTGGACTAATCCTTGGACTATCACTAATAGTTGATGACACTATTATTATGGTTGAGGCGCTCGAGACTCAAAAGCATAGGCAAAAAACCGCAGAACAAGCCGTTTCTGTGGCAACAAAGAAAATTTCTCGGGCCATGATAGCAGCAACTTTGACAGCCTCTTTAAGTTTTGTGCCACTACTGTTTGTTACTGGCATATTAGGTAGTTTTATTCGTGCAATACCCATAACAATTATCTCGGCGCTACTTGTTAGTTTGATAACAGCTTTAATTTTTATACCTCTTTTTGCGCGCGGGCTGTTATTTAGTAAAAAACAAATGGCCAGGCGAAGTGAAGTTGTTCAGTCGGCTAAATTTGAAGCTAGGATTGCCGAGTTTATATCCAGACCAATGCTTTGGGCAAAAAATTCTAAAAAGAAACTAGTTTTTGTTTGTTTAATTGCCTTTGTTTTTGGCACTGCTTTTATAGGTGCCGGCGGATATTTGTTCCAAAAAGTAACTTTTAATATTTTCCCAGCCGCAAAAGATGCCAATCAACTCAGTATTAACATCGCTTACAAACCAAACACTTCTATTGATGAGGCTCAAAAAATAGCAAAAGAAGTTGAACAAGCAACGTCGGCTATTGTTGGCGACAACCAAACCACGGCTGCATATTTCGGACTGGCAAACGTCCAGACCGCAACCCTAACGGTTGATTTAAAAGACTACAAGCAAAGAGATATTAAATCACCAGAAATAGTTAATAAGCTAAAAGCCTTTACTACACTTTACTCATTAAGTGGCACAACGGTCAGCGCCAGACAGGTCGATGCTGGTCCTCCGGGCTCAGTCTTTACCGCTAGGATTGATACTTCCAAAAATAGAGAGGCAGCAACCAACCTTTCCCGTGACCTTGTAACCTATTTGGATAATTTACTCCTCACAAGGCCTAGTGGTAAAACTGCATTAATCGAGACAGTTACGCCACCCAACACCAGTATTTATAACCGAGACGATGGCAAAGAATACATTGCTGTTAGCGCCAATTATGTAGACACCGACACTACAACTCTGGTAACCCTTACTCAAACTGCTGTAGAGAAGGAATTTGACGCAAAACGTTTGGCTACTTATGATCTAGATAAGGATGCTCTTAGCTTTGATTTTGGCCAAGAGAGCGAAAACCAAGAAAGCTTCAAAAACCTAGCTTTGGCCTTTCCGATAGTTTTGGCCGCGATATTTATACTGCTGGCTATCCAGTTCAGAAGCTTGCTTCAACCTTTACTCATCTTTATGGCGATTCCGTTTAGTCTGTTTGGTATTACGCTTGGCTTGTACTTAACAGGTAACGCCTTTAGCTTCTTTGCGATGCTAGGATTCTTTGCACTGATTGGTCTGAGCATTAAAAACACCATATTGCTGACCGACTATGCTAATCAAGCTAGGCGGGAAGGCATGCACCCCGTGGACGCCACCCATGAAGCACTGGCAGAAAGATTCCGCCCGCTTATTGCCACCAGCCTAACAGCCGTTGTGTCACTTATCCCGCTAGCCATCACAAGTCCGTTCTGGGAAGGACTGACAGTCGTTCTAATCTTTGGACTATTATCTAGTACGTTCTTAGTTATCATAGTTTTCCCATACTACTACCTAGCAGCCGAATATTTGCGCACAAGAACCGGCAGACTAACTCGCAGACTTATCCGCAAATTGCGCCGAAAAACAGCCTAAGAACTATTTATGATGATAGTTGCTACCAGCTAGCAAGCTGTAGCTTCGATATAATTGCTCTACTAAAAGTAAGCGCATAATTTGATGAGGAAAAACCAGACTGGAAAAACTCATTACCAAACTAACCTTTGAGATAATCGTATAATTTACGCCGTAAGCACCACCGATTATAAAAACTAGGCGTTTGGTTGATTTGTTCTGAACTTCCTCAATTGTTTCGGCCAGCTGTTGGTTGTTAAGCGACTGACCAGTTTCGTCTAGTAATAATACAAAGTCATCTGCGTTGATTCGCTTTTCTATGGCTAGGCATTCGCTATCTACGTTAGAGGTTGGGATATAGTCCCAAGTAAAATCACAAAACTTTTTAAGTCGTTTTTGATATTTTTCTATAGCCGTAACGATTTCTTTGTCGTGTTTTTTGCCAACAGTAATTGCTAAAATTTTCATGTCCTGTAGGAATCAATCGGGTCTTTACGAGATGCTTTGACGGCCGGTATTACGCCAAACAAAATTCCAACAATTACGGCGATTACGCTAGCAATCACCATTGGTTTCCATAGTAAAACCGGCTCAAGGTCCGTAAATAGTCTTAGTCCAATATTTAAAATTGCTGAGCTAACAACCCCAAAAATTGCCCCCCAAACCGACAAAATAGCAGATTCTAAAACAAACTGATTGCGTATTTGCCTATCTGTCGCACCGATGCTCTTTCTGATTCCAATCTCACGGTTGCGCTCGCTAACAGACACTAGCATAACGTTCATGATGCCAATCCCACCAACCAATAAAGTTATACCAGCCATACCTATTATCATTTTGGTCAAAAGTCGCAGTAGCTCATCTGATGCCACACTAGCTTCAGCTTGGTCTAGTACCGTAAAGTCGTCTTGACCACCATGATTTTGCTGGACAACTGAAGTTATATCAGATATTACTTGGGTGGTTTTTTGGTCTGGATTTCGTTTCGCTAGTATTTCATAAATCGGTGCTGGTACACCTAACAGACTCTGGGCCATTTTCTCGCTAATAAATACAGCTTTGTTTAAATCAACCCCAGTAGTTATCGGCACTTCAGAGAACGTCGTAAACACGCCCTGGATAGAGAACGACTCACCCCGAATCATAATTGTTTTGCCGATAGGCACGGCTTCCTTGTACAGCTTTTCGGCGATTTTAGGACCAATAACGGCCGTTTTACTGCCGACATCTTCGGGGCTAAAATATGTACCAAACTCTATCTTGTGATTAATCACTTTTTCCAATTCTGGGCTGGATGCTACAACAACACCATCCTTATAGTCGATGCCATTATATGAAGGCACAGCACTCAGTGTACTCATACCTACAGCCGAAGTAACACCCTCAACATTCCTGATTGATTCAACATCTTTCTGGGTCAAACTAGCAATGCCTGTACTAGCAAACAAGTTAACGCTAGTGATTTTACCACTACTGTCACGGTCAACTAACCTACCTGGTCTAATAGATACCAAATTGGTGCCGAGGTCAGCTACTTGGCCAGATATTTGACGCTTGACGCCTTCACCCAAGCTAATGATAGTCACAACACTAACCACGCCAATAATAATCCCCAGCATTGTAAAGAAACTGCGAAATCGTGACTTTTTAACTGAACTTAGTCCAACTTTAATGTGCTCGAATATCATCATTTCTTTTTACTACTTTTTCTTTTGACCGCATTTCGGTTTTTGGTTTTTTTGACTATCGGAACTTTGCGGTAGGGAATGTCGTCTCCAGCCTTTGGGATACCGTCAACCATGGCTGATACGGCCTCAAGGTCGGCTTCTTCGTCGGATTTGGGCACAAAAGCGAGACTTTCTATAGCACCCTCGGCAATCTCGCCAAGTTTGGTCTTTTGGTCTCTGGCAATATTACCGTCATTCATAAACAATACGCGGTTAGCATAACGCGTAAGTTCTGGGTTGTGAGTCACCATCAGGATTGTGTTGCCCATCTGATGTACCTCACGCAGGAGTTCCATTACTAAACGCGAGGATGCGCTGTCCAGGTTGCCAGTAGGCTCGTCAGCAATCACAATGTCGGGATTATTTATCAGTGCTCTAGCAATCGCAACCCTTTGCATCTGGCCACCGCTAAGCTGTTTTGGGTAATAAAAAGCCCGGTTACTTAGCCCAACTCGCTCCAGCATTTCATGAGCCATTTTTGTGCGCTTTGTAAATCTATAGCCTTTGTAGGCTAACGGCAAAGCTACGTTTTCTAGAGCCGTTAAATCATTTAATAGACTGGCGGACTGGAAGACAAATCCGATTTTGTCACGTCGGACCTTAGCGCGTGAGTTACTGCGTAATCGCTCGACAGCTTTATCATCGAGTTTATAAATACCATGAGTGGGACGGTCCAGCAGACCAATCATGTTCATAAGTGTAGATTTGCCAGAACCACTTGGGCCCATTATGGCTACAAATTCGCCTTTTAAAACCTCTAGGTTAACGTCTTCGAGTGCTAGTGTAGTAGCATCACCGAAGCCGTAAAGCTTGCTGATATCTTTTAAACTTATTAACGCCATTATGTACTTCTATACTACGTTGTATTTAACAGGTATGGCAACAAAAATCTTTCTCTGTTGCGAATTTTACAAATCTTATTACACAAATATGTTAGAATTTTGTTTGAGGAGAGGTGTCCGAGCGGTTGAAGGAGCACGCTTGGAAAGCGTGTATGTGTCGCAAGATGCATCGAGGGTTCAAATCCCTCTCTCTCCGCCAAACTAACTGATAGTTGTGCCGATGTCTCTGCCATCAACCACATCAGCAATGGCGTTCTCGTCCATTGGATTAAAGACTACCACCTTCATACCTTGCTCCATAGCCAAGCCAATGGCGGCTTTGTCCATAATTTTTATTTCATCGTTTTCTACGGCTTGTTGAAAGTCTAACATCCGAAATTTTTTGGCATCATCAAATTTGTTAGGATCTTTGTCATATACTCCATCAACTTTTGTGGCTTTTAATACCACTTCGCAGTCTAACTCAAGCGCCAAAGCAACGGCCGCAGTGTCGGTGGTTAGATATGGTCTGCCGATACCACCAGCCGCCACAACTACTCGGCCTTTTTCGAAGTGTTTTAGCGCCAAACGATGTACAAAAGGCTCAGCTACTTGCTCGGCAAAAATACTACTCAGACAACGAGTTTTTATCCCTTGGGCTTCCATAATGTCTGTCAGAGCCAACGCATTAATCATAGTGGCTAACATGCCCATATGGTCACCTGTGACACGTTTGATACCGTGTCCAGCCACGCTGGCACCACGAACTAAGTTACCACCACCTACCATTATCAAAACTTCGGTACCATTGTCGGATATTTTTTTGATTTCTTTAGCTATCCAGGTAGCAAATTCTGGGTCGATACCAGTTTCATATTTTCCGGCTAATTGCTCGCCAGAAAGTTTTAGTAGAACGCGTTTATAAGCCATTAACGGATAAGTATAGCAGAAGTGATAGAATATTAGTAATGAGGATTTATAGCTGGAACGTGAATGGCATTAGGGCCGTCTGGAACAAGGGGACTTTTCAGAAATTTATAGAGGAACATAATCCGGATATTTTGTGTCTTCAGGAGACCAAGGCCGAGCAAGACCAATCACCCGTGGATTTGCCAGATTATCAAGAAGTTTGGAATTCTGCCAGCAAAAAAGGCTATTCTGGCACAGCAATTTTCAGCAAAACCAAACCACTCAATATTTTCAATAATATCCCTGAAAACATTACTAAAAAATATGAAATGTCCGACAAATATGGCAACGCCAATACCGAGGGCAGAGTAATTACCGCTGAATTTGATGATTTTTTTGTCATAAGCGTCTACACCCCTAACAGTAAAGGCGATTTGACTAGACTAAAGCTCCGGCACGAGGCTTGGGACAAAGCTTTTCTAGAATACGCAAAAACCCTGGAAAAAACCAAGCCAGTTATATTTTGTGGGGATTTAAATGTCGCTCATACAGAAGATGATTTAGCTAATCCTGCGCCTAATGTGGGCAAACATGGTTTTACAAATGAGGAGCGTGAAGGCTTCCAAAAAATTGTCGACAGTAGTATGGTCGACACATTCCGCGAATTCGTATCAGGCAACGGACAGTACAGCTGGTGGACGCATTGGGCCAACGCACGGGCACGCAACGTTGGGTGGCGTATAGATTACGTAGTTATATCCGAGAGCCTAAGACCACGACTAAAATCGGCCCAGATACACGCCGATGTTATGGGCTCGGACCACTGCCCAGTTAGCATCGAACTCGAATAATATGGAATATTGGCAACACCAGACGGCCGAAAAACCACTATTCCCAGATACGATTTGGAGCAAACCAGAAACAGCCAACGGTTCCGGAAAATTATTAATTATCGGTGGCAGTACAGGGAACATGTCAAACGTAGCCAAAGCCTATGCGCTGGCAGAATCTGCAGGAGTAGGGACCATAAGTTTGCTGGTACCAGAAAGTTTACGCAAAATTACCAAGCAAATTCCTCATATTCAATATGCACCCTCTAATCCTAGTGGTGGTTTTGCCAAAAGTGCCTTAGCCGAACTTTTAGATGCCAGTCAGCAAAAAGACGGTGTTTTACTTTCAGGTGATTTGGGCAAAAATAGTGAAACCGTCATTTTGCTAGAAAGCTTTTTAGAAAAATATGGCGGCATGATAATAATTTCTCCACAGTCTATAGAAAGTTTTGCTGATGGTTGCAGTCAGTTATTGTTACGAGAAAATACTATTTTGTGCTTAAATCAGTCGCAACTGCGTAATTTGTGTATAGAAATTAAGTCAGAGTATGCCATAACGTCGCAGATGGACAAGCCAAAAATGGCTAAAATTTTACATGAACTCAGCCAAACTTTCCAAATCAGTGTCATGGTAGAAACAAACGACGAAGTCTGGGTAGCCAAAAATGGCCTAGTGGCCGATTGTGATAAAACCAACTACTGTAGTGCAAAATCGGGCGTCTGGGCTATCCAGCAACCAGAAAAACTCTTCCAAACCCTAGTTAGCTCTATAGTCTAAAAAATGATGGTACCGCGGGCCGGACTTGAACCGGCACGAGCATAAAGCTCACAAGATTTTGAGTCTGGCGTGTCTACCATTCCACCACCGCGGCATGATTAAACATAAGGAATATGTTTATATCTCTGTAATTATACTATAATTAGCCTAACCTATGAACCCCGACGAACTAACACCGCCTCAGTTTAAAAAGGCCCAGGAAGAAGAGGAGCGCAACGCTGCTGTCAATGTCCTGCGTGGCAAACTTGATGCACTTTACGCAAACGAACCAAGCGCCAAAGAAGAAATTAAAGAAATAAAGCACTTGGTTGCAGAGCATGACCATCTCTCAAAACACCAGCGGTTTATGAAAAATTTGACCGATTCTGGCAAAAACCCAGCCGAGGTTCAGACTGCCTGGCACAAATATTACGAAGCACTAACCGAAAAAGAAAAACACGAGGTCTGGCAAGAATTTTATGATGAGCAGTCAAAATTAAAAAACAAGAAGTCGTCAGGGTCCAAAAACAAAGAGCCGGCCGCTCAGGCTCATCCTAACAAAGTCCATGCACCAACATCTAAGGTTGCTAAGGCACACCATAAAGTAAAAAAACTTAAAAATAATCACCACGTCAGGTCATTGATTTTTGGTTTTGGGATGGGATTTTTAGTAATTTTTGTTTTGTTGTTCAGTTTTTTTAATGAGCGATTTTTAGTGCCCTTTATCAGACCCAACCAAAACGTCAGCGCCACACCAATAATTGTAGACCCTAGCTCAACAGGGCCAGTTGGGCTAGAATCCAAAATAATTATTCCTAAAATTAATCTAGAGGCTCCGCTCGTTTTTGACGTCAACACCATAGAGGATAAAGCAGTCCAAAAAGGACTAGAGCGTGGCGTACTACACTATTCAACTACACCAAATCCCGGAGAAAAAGGTAACAGTGTAATCTTTGGACACAGCAGTGGCAATATACTTAATAAAGGTAAGTATAAGTTTGCCTTCTTATTACTAAAAAGTGTTGACGTAGGCGACACTTTTATAGTCCAAAAGGACG
>JAYUAP010000096.1:0-1449 GCA_043741255.1 Candidatus Saccharimonadota bacterium
AAGGAGACAAGGGAGTAAGCTACTACATCACAACACTATGAAGCTACTTTGTATCTATGCTGCATGTGATGGATGGTGGTAGAGCGTCCCCGCTATACCACCATCCGGTAAGGGAAGCCGTAGAGGATTATACCGTGAACCGTGTATATCGGATATCCCCTATAGGGTTATATCGAGTATGCCGGGTTTACCGGGTATACCGTATACGGCTACAGTTGTAACCAATAGAGTCGGCAAATGTTAAGAACTCAATCGACTTATAACTGCTCTCTGAATCGAGGCGAATGAATCTATTTTGATTACGAGATGCATTATTTTTCCATTCTGGATGTTTAATAAAAAGTTGTCGTGTCTTTTCACACAACTCCTGTGCTGATCGATCTTTTGTAAAGACAGGGTAATGTCTTCTTGTTGCTAAATCAGTGAATATGTCGCAGTAGTTGTGGCCACGTGTTGATATAAACGAATTGGTGTAAGCATCAAGAGCGAAACATTGACCTGGTATAATCGGCATAGGTCTGTGATCTCTATACGGATCAGTTGGTGTTTGGTGCAAAGCACCGTATACACAACCTTGACATACTCCCCGATGTTTATCTACATCATCATCTGTGTATTTACCGTTAAGTGAATTGTCACGATGCCATTGCATGCCGCGTTCTCCACTATGACCAGTAACATTGTGTATGTGATCGTATAATGACTTGGGGCGAAACTTAGCTAAGAAGAGTCTATGTGAGTGTTGGTTAGTTGAGGGTTGTAATTGAGTCACATATACACCATCCTCTGTGAAACCTCGTAGTACTTCAACTCCATTAGCATCCATAAGCTTTAATGCTTTGCGTACTGAATCAAATTTGAATACTCGTACTCCTTCTGACGTAAAAACAGCTACATTTTGATTTTCAGTTTTCCCACCCTCACATAACTGGGATACAGATATGAGCGTATCTGGCATGTCATCAATGATTATAGTATCGATACCAAATTGTCCATATTCTCCCCGCAATTTGGGATGGATCTGAGGACCGAATGCAGGGTAGGCTACTATATCATCACACTGTGTGATATTTTTGAGTATTTTTTTATTTGACGTAGCCGACACAGACGCTCCTGAGTCGATGAGGAATCGTTGATTTAACTGATGGATAGTGTTTAATTTGAAAGACTGTAGTCGATAAGAACAATGGTGAATTATATTACAAAAATTGTGAAGAGAATTTTGGTCTTTATATTCTACAACAAGTGATCCGTGAGGGAAGCGTTGTTCATATTGCGAGACGTATGGGTTGAAGGAATATGAAAGTGATGTTGAATCATGGAACGGTGTTGTATTTATAATGAAGAAGGTCATTACTTTACGGAACTGCGATCGGTCAAGTGTGTTATTTCGCTTCATTTCCAAATCTCTGATTAATAAATATCTCATATAAGATACTCCTTGCACAC
>JAYUAP010000097.1:0-3733 GCA_043741255.1 Candidatus Saccharimonadota bacterium
GAGAAGTTCTGTAACTTGTCGTTGAATTTCAAATTGCTTTTTAGGGCACATATGCCTAGGAACCGACCTATTCGCAGGTGTCTCCCACTTAGCAAGATCAACATTCAGCTCGAAAGGTTTGAGAGTAGCAGCGTTTTTGGTAAGAGTGTTACCAAAAACGGTACGAAATTCCTGGCATACGGTCATGATACGTCTTTGAAATTGAGGAGATCCAGAAAGATGAATTTCAGAAAGGATGTCCTCCTTAGAAGGAGAAGTGTGTAACCATGGGTCGAAAGACCCTACATTGTCCATAGCAGATTTCGTCTGGTCGACCTCACTAAACTGATCAAGCTCTGTGACTAGGGCTGAGAGAGCATTAGAGCCGGCTGATACAGGTGGTAAAACGCCTGTCCCGGAGGAGTTTTCATGGGGTAGCAAATTCCCTGAAAGCTTACAGCTGCCACAGAAATGTTCTTTGCCCCTGGGGTCGATAGAATCTTTCCCCATGTTTTGTGCCGTACGGCTTATCTGACTAGGCACGTATGAAAAAAGGTTGAACTTCTGAATTGTTTTTCTGCCAATAATTAAATCGATTGGCGAATCTTTTAGAACAAAAGGAGAGATAGGAAATGAAGTTTCTTTACTAGTGTTTACAGATAAAGAAAATAGAAGGTCTACCGATTGATGTAAAGAAATACATCTGTTATCGAGCCCACTACAAACACGAAGTACTTGTGTGTTAGACGAGGAGAGGTTCAGGGTCTGAAAGGCGCGTAAAGAGATAAAATCTCCAGCTAGCGATCCTGTGTCCAAGAGAGTCCCGATTTTACTTGTTTTTCGGTCCGTACTTATCTGTACAGGGATCGATATAGAACACAAGAGAATGTCAGGAGAGGTTGGAATGAGAGACGCTAGTGTGTCAAAACACTTACCCTTACTGAAAGGCTTTTTCTGACGATTATGCGAAGACTGTCCTATTTCAGACGGAGTTGAAGAAGAAGATGTCGACACTGATGCCAAAGACGCCAAAGTCTTTCCAGGAGGTAACGTCGAGTACCCGAAAGTCTTGAATAGAATCCCTTTCTTGGACTCTGGCCAAGGGATCGAATCGTGATTTCGATCCGAATGGTCCCTTTGAGGACACTGAGCTGGATAATGGCCTATCTCACCACAAGAGAAGCAATGAGGAGCCGATCTCTTTGAAGGTGGGTTTGAGGAAACATCTGTGTGTGGCTGCGAATCCCTCTTTAAAGGGATACGTGCCACGAGAGATGTGTTCAACCGCGAATTATGGTTATAATTCGGATCTACTCCGAAACGCCGCATTGTCTGGATGATACGCCGACCAGCCTGCATGGCAGAGAGAAGTCTAACCGTAAAATCAGAGATAGAATTATTACTGGTAGGCAATATCGCCTGACCAGAGAAATGAGGCGGTTCCAGAAAGAGTTTCTGCCATTCTTCCGGCAGCTTCTTGAAAAGAATGTTGAAACATTCCTGGTCCTCAGCCTTTGTGATGGCAGGGTGTGAATCCACCAACGCAAGAAGCTTGAAACAGGAGGCCTCCTCCAAGTTACTCAAGTTATCCCGAAGGTCGAAAGAAATTGAAAAAGCTTTCACTTTATCGACTATCGAAGTCTCAAGGCAAAAACCTTGGACAATATCTGAGAAAGCTGTAAGGAGTTGATCACAGAGAAATTCACGTTCCCACTTTTTCCACTCCACAATACCAGCAGAGCTACGCGGGACCTTTGAACTAGTCGAGAATTTCATATTAATCCACAAACAACCTGATGGGGTAATGAGGTGTAGGTGATTCATATGAGTACACTTTGGGTCGCGTACCTGCTGTACCCAACGAATCACGTCAGGTAGCAGAAAACTCTTTTCGAACGAGAAAGTCTTCGTAGTATCAACGTTAATTGACACTACCGGCTGGGACTTAGCTATTGGGCTCACTGAACCAGTGGCCAAGCTTTGAGCGTTTGAAATCGCTTCATCTGGAGCCGTCACAGTAGAAGAGGATTGAGAATTGAATAAATTCGTACCCAACTGCGGTGTCTGGATGTCTCCAAACGCAGTGGAAAGGTTTGAAAGATTGAATGGAGAAGTAGTCTCCGGAGAAGTAACGCAATCAACATTCGAAATAATATCCGACATGATTAAGTCAACGATCACAAGTTTCTATGAGAGAAAACTAGGAATATTAATATTGTACTATCGAGTGATCTAAAGGCTTTAAAGATAGTTGGTTTACAGTAGAGATTAGATCTTATTATATGTTACAGCAGTAAAGAGGCAAGCTATACAATGAGTAAAGGTTGCAACGTTAACTAGGTCCGTCACGGATAATAATGAGTGGTCTGGAATAGCAGGCGTACTTGTAACGTACGAGAACGTACTGTACGTAAGTACAGTGAGTGTAACGCCACACAGCCCCATCCGTCTTTTTTTAAATAAATTTCACAGACTGTCTGTGAAAAATATAACGAACCCGCTGCTAAAACATGAGAGAGAGAAGTGCTGGTCAGGAAAACTTGGATCTGTTTTTGGAATCAAAAGTCTCTTGGTTCGGATGTCGAATTGACAAGTTGTCAGCAGATGATGAGTACATTGAGACTACGATTAAAGGTTATGTCAGACTCTTACTGACTAAAACTCCAAAAACTCTCGACCAGGTTTAGTAGGAAGAGTAAAAAAAAAGGTGGAGAAATCCTCATAGGATACCTTAATCGTTGTCTGCAGTGACTTTTGAATGAAGAAATTTTGAAGGAATTAGAGACTCTAATTTCTTTGAAATGAGATACTCATGAAGCAAATCGAGATCGCTCAAAGATTTGTATGGTTCCCAGGTATTGTGATCAGTAGAGTAGCCCAACCATTTGATGTGAAATTCGAGAGTAGACTTTCGTCGAAAATTGCCTCTATGACCAAGAATTTCTTCGATGAAAAATTCCAGGTAATCGTGACGAGCCACATCGAGGGGATCGCTAATCGCGGGATCGAAGATGAAAGGCTTCATATCTGAAGCATGATAATGATATTCCTTCTTGGAAACAAGATCTAGAAGAAGATATCTTGAATCGGTGCCACTCAAGACTCTCATTGGGCCTTTCCAGACTGTATGCAGTCTAGTAGGAGGCTTTCCAGATCGGTAATGAACGAGAACGAATGAATTCACAGGAAATTCATGAATTTGAGATGTTGTATTGCTAGATAAATGTGTATCATCTGTTGCAATGAGATTTGATTTTGCAACCATTAGCATAGAATCTTGCACATCAAGTAATTTCTTCATGTACTCTGAGATAGATTGTGAATTTGAAGATTGTGTAAGTCTTTCAGGAGATGGTAAAAATAAACTAGAGTCTAAATCCAGCATTTTTCCGAAAAGCAATTCTGCAGCAGATACTTTCAGTCTGCTCGAGTGACTTGAGTTTAGAATTCGTTGAACGAAAGGAAGAGAATCAGCATAATTTTCAAGAGAATTGCTGTCGAATATGAGAGCACGAATATGGCGATTAATTTCCTTATTTGATCGTTCGACAAGAGAATTTTCTTGACTATTGTAAGGTAATGTCTTACAGTGTTGAATGCCAACTAATTTCAGAAATTCTGCTACTATTTCAGCAGTGAAATGAGGACCATTGTCAGAGCGAATTTGAGCAGGAGCCCCAAATCTTCCAAAATGTTTTACGAGACACTTTGTTGCAGACATTGCTGTTGCATCAGGTGTGTGAAAGAGTTCTAC
>JAYUAP010000098.1:0-1447 GCA_043741255.1 Candidatus Saccharimonadota bacterium
GGTCCAATCACCATAAGCTCTATTGCAGAAAATGTTGGTTATGCCCAGACGACCCCAGCCGTTTTAGAAGCTTTAAAAAATTCTCCCGGACACTACACCAACATGACAGGCGACTATAATTACGTCGGCTTAGGTGTGGTGGTAGCCACTGGTGCCTGCGTAGGATACGTATACACAACCCAAATGTTTGCCAAATAATTTTGGTATTGCTTTGGCCGTGAAAATGCTTATACTAAAGATTAGTCATAGACTAAAATAAAAAGTATATTAATAAATTAACAGCGAAGTTTTTCTATTTTCTGTCTTTTGCGGTTGACAAAAATGGAAATTCGTATATAATAATATATGTTAGTCGACTAAAACAAAAACAACAAACTAAAAAGATAGGACGTGACATGAAGTCAGCAGTAATGTCTTACGAATTCTCTGAAACAGAGAATCCGGCTTTGCATCGGATAGATGCAATTCTGCAACAGTTATAAACTGTAGCAATAAAATAACCCCAATCTTGCGAGCGGGGTTATTTTAATTTTTCAAAAAAGCTTGGTACCAGGGGTGAGATTTGAACTCGCGACCTCCGGCTTATGAGTCCGGCGCTCTAACCAACTGAGCTACCCTGGCACAAAACTTTTTTGAAAAACCGTGTTCTAACCGCGTTAATATATCACGTTTTACATCTGTTAGCTAGTTAAATATACTTTAGTAATTCGGCGTTTTTTATGCTTTCACCACGATGGGTAATATCATCACTATTTACACTACGCCGAAAGGCCCGCCCAAAACCGCCATGACCAACTATCAAAATATTATCGTGGGGCAAAGATTTTACGTATTTTAGATATTTATCGGCGCGGTCTTGTAAGGTGTCTAGTTTTTCTACTCCTTCGTAGTCGTCAATCGCCGATTCACTAAAAATATATTTGGTATGAGCAATTAGGTCTCTGCGACCTTCAAATATACCAAAACTACGCTCTAGTAAATTTTTATCAATCAAAATTTTATCTTCTGGATAGCCGATTTCTTTGGCAAAAAGTTTGGCTGTGTCGTGTGCGCGAGAAAGCGGAGAGCAAATGATTACATCAAACGTAAGGCCTTCTTCTTTGGCTTTTTGCCCAGCTCGGATAGCTTGCTCGATGCCTTCCGGCGCTAATGGCGTGTCTGTGTCACCAGACCAAGTTAGCATATGCTTGTTGGCCTCACTCAGTCCATGTCGCATAAAGTATAAACTTTTCACGATTCATTATCTCCAAAAAGCTTTGGGTAATTTTGTCTTAGGTTTTGCCAGCATGGTTCAAACAATGGAGTTGGTAAATTTTGAAAAGTTTTCCATTGTTGGCCTACCCATTTTTCAGGTTCTAAAATTGTCGGTTCGCCTGATTCCCAATCAGCTTCCATCCAGATAGATATGTAATGTTTATTATCATTTAACATAATATCGTTGGTAACC
>JAYUAP010000099.1:0-1429 GCA_043741255.1 Candidatus Saccharimonadota bacterium
GTCAGAAAAAAACAAAACAAAAGTGGTTTAATTAGCATT
This sequence comes from Candidatus Saccharimonadota bacterium, assembly GCA_043741255.1. GTDB lineage: Bacteria > Patescibacteriota > Saccharimonadia > Saccharimonadales > 2-12-FULL-41-12 > JALHOM01. The sequence continues at coordinate 40 of JAYUAP010000099.1, forward strand.
CAGGTAATTGATAAATCAACGGGCAAGTATAAACTGGTGAAAACCGTTGGTAGTTCTGCCGATATTGTTGAATTAGATTCTTTGTTTAAGCAGGGACAGGCTTATATCAAAAAACATAAAGGACAAGTTGAAATTGATTTCAGCAATGCTGATGAAATGTTTTCCCAATTCATGGCAGGCATTAAACAAGTCGATGTGGCCGGTAGTGAGTTGTTGTTAGGAAAAATATTTGATGAGATTGGATTCAATGAAATTAAGGATGAAATATTTAAAAAGCTGGTGATTGCCCGATTGTGTTTTCCGGCAAGCAAATTAAAAACTACAGACTATCTCAGGCAGTATCAATCATACATAATAGATGAAGATAAAGTTTACCGTTATTTAGATAAACTTCACAACACGCAGAAAGAGCAGGTGCAACAAATCAGTTATCTGCATACACTGTCAATTTTAAACAATCACATCAGTATAGTTTTCTATGATGTAACCACATTGTATTTTGAGATTGAAAGTGAAGACGAACTTCGTAAAACAGGCTTTAGCAAAGAAGGAAAACATCAGCATCCACAAATCGTGTTAGGCTTATTGGTAAGTGTTGATGGCTATCCTTTGGCTTACGACATTTTTGAAGGCAACAGGTTTGAGGGACACACGATGCTGCCAATGATAAACGCCTTCAGGGAAAAATATAATCTGAAACAATTAGTTATCATTGCCGATTCAGGTTTATTATCAAAAGACAACATTACAGCACTTCAAACAAAAGGCTATGAATATATTCTGGGGGCAAGAATTAAAAACGAATCACAACAAATAAAGCAACAGATTATAGCAATGACCTTTAAAAACGGGCAAAGCCATATCATTACCAAAGATGAGCAAACCCGGATCATCATCAGCTATTCAGAAGCCAGGGCAAAAAAAGACAGAGCCAACCGGGAAAGAGGACTACAAAAATTAGAAAAGCAAATCAGAACCGGGAAACTCACCAAAGCCAACATCAACAACAAAGGCTACAACAAATATTTAAAATTGGAAGGCGAACTGAAAATATCAATTGACAAAAATAAATATGAGCAGGACACACGATGGGATGGACTGAAAGGATATATCACAAACACCCGTCTTTCAAAAGAAGAAATCATTGATAACTACAACCATCTGTGGAAAATTGAAAAGGCATTCCGAATTGCTAAAACAGATTTAAAGATCAGGCCCGTTTATCATCAATTACAACGGAGGATTGAAGCTCATATCTGTATTGCTTTTGTAGCATACAAAGTGTATAAGGAACTGGAACGGCAACTCAAACAGTTAAACTCAAAACTAAGTCCGGAGAAAGCTATTGAAATAGCAAAGACCATTTACTCCATCAAAGGCTTAAAACCCA
>JAYUAP010000100.1:0-1426 GCA_043741255.1 Candidatus Saccharimonadota bacterium
CTGACTTACTTCTCTTTAAGTTTCTTGATTTTGTACGCCTTTATTAAAAACGAACAGAATGTAAAAAATCCCTTAATGCCACTCAGTATCTTTAAAATACGTAATGTATCTGCAGCTAATCTTGTACAGCTCCCTGTTGCAGCAAGCTTGTTCTCTATGTTCTTTTTTCTTACACTATATCTACAAAGCACACTTGGCTTCTCACCAGTTAAAACTGGTTTTGCGTTCCTACCGGTTACTATTGTTATAGGTATTGCTTCTGGAGTGGTTTCCAGTTTACTAACTAAAATCGGATTTAAGATTCCGCTAAGTGTCGGTCCATTATTCTTGGCGATTGGGCTACTGTTATTTTCCCAGATGGGTGTTGGAGGGCATTATCTGAGTGATGTTTTGCCAGGGCTAATCATTATGTCTATGGGACTAGGGATTGTTTTTGTGTCTATTACAATTGCTGCCACAAATGGTGTACCGCACGATGATTCTGGATTAGCTTCCGGAATTCTAAATACGTCTCAGCAGATTGGTGGTGCGCTAGGTTTAGCTGTGCTTTCGGGTGTGGCCGCCTCTTCTACTACTAGTTACCTTGTGAGTAATCCAAACGATATATTAGGTGCCCAAGTCGCTGGTTCACATGATGCTTTTTTGGTCGGGATGACATTTGCAATAACTGCTTTAGTGCTAGCATTGCTCTTCGTAAAACAGCAAAAAGGTGAAAAAATCAACCCCAAATCAGCAATGCTCGGTGGCTAATTTTTTGAAGAAATAATTACCGCTTTTTTACTGTATTCATCGCTTTGGATTACTTGCAAAATTGCCTGAGCAACTTCTGAACGCGACGTTAAAAGTTTTGCAGGACCAGACAGGCTCAGACTAAAATCCTTGGGTTGGCCGTTAATTAGCTTCAATACGCGGACCAAAGTCCAGTTGGTATTACTATTTTTTAAAACTTCTGCATGGTTTATGCCATCCTCTACCCTTGCTAGGTCAACATTCGCAATACCAAAATTTAGGAACTTATCCATAAGTGAAGGTTTATCGCCCGGGAATCTAACACCAGTTCCAGTCAGGCTAATAACTTTTATACCGGAATCTCCTACGGCCGCAACTACGTTTTTTATAGCGTTAGTTTGGATATTTTTAGGCGTGCGCTTAGTGTGGCCAATTAGGCTAACGATGACGTCTTGGTCTTTTATTAATTTATATACATCCTCAACTGATGTAGCGTCACACTGCACAATTTCTAAATTGTCATTTAGGGCAAAGTTATGCTGGCCAAAAACACCAGCACGCACTTGGTGCCCAGCTTTTAATACTGTCTGAACGAATGCAGTCCCAGAACGGCCGTTGGCCGAGATTACCGCAATCTTCATCTACAATTTCCTACTGTCATATGCCCAATGCAACAGAGCTTGGCGCTGACGGCGAC
>JAYUAP010000101.1:0-3686 GCA_043741255.1 Candidatus Saccharimonadota bacterium
GTATATATGACCGTACTCTTACTGACACACTATCGACCACAGCTATTCCTGGATATTCTAGACATCACAATGGCTACACAATTGATATTGGATGCTTAAACCAACCAAGTGGAGCATTTGAATTTAGTGTTTGTTTTGATTGGCTAAGTATGGATAATTACAAAAATACTAAAACTTACGGTTGGATACCAAGCTACCCAGAAGAGGCCAGCCGGCAAGGTCCAGAACCAGAAACATGGGAATATGTCTGGGTTGGTACTGACGCAGTACGCGAATAATTTGTGATTTTTCCACCCCTTATGCTTAAATAAAGCAAGCAATGGTAAGAAAACAACATAATAGTGTTAGAAGTAGTTTTGTGCGTATTGCCAAACTGCACGTAATTATTGGTATGTTTTTTGGGCTTCAGATTATTATTTATGACGCCGGCAAACTCATCACTCCTGATGTTGTTTTGAAACGCTGGGTTATCACTGGACTATTGGTTTTAGCCGGAGCGGTCTGTTGGTATCTGGCTAGACTCAATAATTCAGCTACTGTTATACGCAATTTGGCCTGGTTTTTAATATCGGTTGATATGATTGTGGCATCGTTTAGTGTATATACCCAACGTGGTATGGCTAGTAGAGCGGTATTTTTGTTTGTCCTGCCAATATTAGTTGCCGGCACATTACACAGATGGGGAATGCTTTATCTAACTACTATGCTGGCTGTGGTTGTTTATATCATTACAGCCATAGTTTACTTTACGTTTAATTTTAATGAAGGCTACAAGCTAGAACTTTATGGTGAGGTCGGTTTTTATAGCGCACTGCTTTTTGCCTTTGCTAGCATGGTATGGGCCCTTGTCCGTCAAAAACACTAAATTACACACCAAAACTGCCTCAAGTGTGGAGCCTAATTACATGCCTCGGAGCCAGAATATATTGCCGTTCTCGTCGAGCTTTCCAACCCTTGAAGGCTCACTGCTAACAGGTCCGTCTAGGTAAAAATCGAGTTTAGGAAGTTTTGATTTAATATCTTCAATATTATTTAGTGTAGCTTCACCGGATAAGTTGGCGCTAGTGGCGACAATAGGGCCAGTTTCATTTATTAGCCGTCTAAGCCAAGTCTCGGCCGGTAGCCTAACTGCTATAGAGAACTTTTCGTCATGTAGGTGTGGCAAAGTATCGTCACACATTAAATCAATACTTACAGGACCTGGCCAATATTCGTTCAAGGCCTTTAGTTGCTTTTCTGATGGGTTGATACCTAACGCCGGAAGCTGGCCACGATTACCAATAAGAATAATAAATCGTTTGTCGGCTGGTCTATTTTTTACTGCATAAATCCTCTGGATAGATTCTGGGAAATTAACGCCAGCCACTATTCCAAAGATTGTATCGGTTGGCAAAACACCAACTCCACCGGCTTTAATAAGGTTTATCACTTGGTTATCAATTTTCACTATGACTAGTATACAATGTTGATAGGATGAAAACACAAACGTTATCAAGCGTCGGCTTAGTATTTAAGCCAAAAGATATTGCTTTGGCATGTGCTCACATCGAAGAAATGTGGAACGGCCTTCTTAAAAGTACCTCTGAAGATAGCGGAACATTGATTGGATTACCGCACCCTTATATTGTGCCTAGTGTTAATCGTAAGCAAAACTTTGTCTTTGAAGAAATGTATTACTGGGACAGTTATTTTATTGCCCGTGGTCTTTTGCAAACCGGCAAAAACGAACTGGCAGAAGGCATGCTAGAGAATTTAACTTATCTGTACAAGCGATTTCACATTATTCCTAATGGTAGCCGGTTTTATTTTACAGGCCGGTCTCAACCACCAATTTTAACGTCTTATATCTTTGATATTTATGACTCTAGCGAAAAATCGCTCGAATGGTTACAAGAAAAAATTACTACAGCTGAGCGAGAATACAGAACAGTTTGGACGGCTGACGAGCAACCCAACATAAGGGGCGTCTACAAGGGGCTAAGCCGTTATTATGATATTAATTGCCTGGATGACCTAGCTGAAGCCGAGAGTGGCTGGGATATGACAACCAGATTTGGTGGCGAATGTTTGTCTCACATACCGATAGACTTAAATTGCTTGTTATATAAATACGAAGCAGACTTTGCGCGCGCTTATGAATTATTCGGTGATGCAGATACTGCAGAAGTTTGGCGAGATAAAGCCAATACTCGCGCAACTACCCTCACGCTTGAACTTTGGGATAGTAAAAAAGGCTTTTTCTTTGATTTAAATTATGAAAGGGGTGAGCACTCCGAAGTTTGGTCACTAGCAGGTTTTTATGCTCTTTGGACGGGTGTGGCAAGCGATATACAGGCAGAAAAAATAGTTTACAACCTGCATCGATTTATTAAAGCCGGAGGCCTAGTAACCACCGACTCAAAACTAGAGAACGACTCACGCGACATAACAAAACAATGGGCCTATCCCAATGGCTGGGCACCACTACACTGGATAGTTATCCAAGGTCTAGAAAAATACGGATACCATGATGAAGCCAAAATGATAGCTAGAAAATGGCTCAAAACTAATCTGGACTATCACAAATTTTTTGGCGTTTTTAGAGAAGCTTACAACGTTGTTGAGCCATTAGAAGACCCAGCAGAGGGTGTATACCCACCCCAAACAGGGTTTGGCTGGACCAATGGTGTCTTCTTGGACCTAGCTTATTCGTACTTGAGCGACGAAGAAAAAAATCTTATTTAGAAGATTTTTTGCTAGCGCCAGCAATTTTATAGTGGCTACGAATTTGGGCCAAGATATAAAGACCAACGATAGTACCAATAATGGTGCCTATAAAGTCACCAATGCCGCCTGTATCTGTGGATAAATACAAAATTCCAAAAACGAGACTAAGCACAACTCCCAAAAGTAGTAAGTCCCAGCCTTTTTTAAGTTTATCTTTAAGTGGTTTGTAGGCCACAAGCATAATAATCGCTTGCACGACTAAAGCTACTAGTGCTGTGTAGTACAAGAAATTATAATGATGAAGACCGGTACTGATTCCTAGATTATTGAGATTATAATATAAATCATTGACCCGACGTGTAGCATTCCATAGGCCAAGAGCGGCAAGCAGTGAAATAATACCAAAAACTAGTGAAATTATTGGTAAATATTGAACTATAGCTTTTTTACCGTTTTCTGGAATCTGGAACGGAGCTTTTTTTACTAGCATGCTTTCCATTTGTTTTTCTAAATCTTGTTGTGCGCCCATTTTATACCTCCAAAGCATTAAGGCTAACTAATAGCTTAACAATACTCTGCGGAGTCACATTTCGCAAGAGGACTTTCATCTTTGAGCTTTGAGCTTTAAACTAGAATGCAGATGGAGTCGTATTATAAAGATATAAAGCTAAATTCTGCTCAAAGGGAGGCTATTGAGTATATTGAAGGCCCGCTTTTGGTTGTAGCTGGACCAGGCACGGGCAAAACTCAGTTACTGAGCAGTAGAGTGGCTTACATATTGCAGAACACCGACACATACGCCAGAAATATTCTCTGCCTTACATTTACCAACAAAGCAGCTCTCAATATGAAAGAGCGTTTGCTGAGCATTACCGACGGCAAAGCACGCGATGTAAATGTAAAAACCTTTCACAGTTTTGCCAGTGAAATCATGAATATCTACCCGGATTATTTTTGGAACGGGGCACGACTTTCTACCG
>JAYUAP010000102.1:0-3668 GCA_043741255.1 Candidatus Saccharimonadota bacterium
TTTTGTGGTGTAATATTGTTTTTATTATTTTTTTGAAATTTAATATCATGTATGGTAACTTATTACATACATGGTTCAAACAAATGAGAAAATTGGTAAATTAATTTACCAGATTAGACAAGAACGTGGACTTACTCAAGCCGAGTTTGCCAGACGCCTTGGCACTAGCCAGAGTGCAATCAACCGTATAGAAAAAGGGCGTCAAAATCTTAGCTTAGAAACACTCGGACGAATCAGCGACGTATTAAACAAACAAATTATTAGCATTGCTAGTGACGCGGTTAACCTCCGGATTGAGGGCGGGCACGAATTATCTGGTGAAATTACGCTAAAATCATCCAAAAATGCTTGTGTGGCTCTACTTTGTGCCAGTTTGCTAAATAAAGGCACAACTCGGCTCAAAAAAGTCGCAAAGATTGAAGAAGTTCTAAGGCTAATAGAGGTAATGGAAAGTATCGGTGTGAAAGTTAAGTGGTTGGGTAACAATGACTTAGAGATTAAACCTCCAGTCAAATTCAAGATGGAAAATCTAAATAAAGAATCGGCCAAAAAAACTCGTAGTGCCTTCATGTTCACTGGCGCTCTAATGCATCATTTAAAACATTTTACACTCCCCCACACTGGTGGATGTGAACTTGGTAAACGAACAGTTCTGCCACATATCTATGCACTGGAAGAATTTGGCGTAAAAATTGATGTAAAATCCAGCATTTATGACATATGGGTTAACAAAAAAACTCCCGTAAAGCCTGTGGTTATGTATGAATCGGGTGATACCGCCACAGAAAATGCCCTATTTGCAGCCGCAATAACTCCAGGTATCAGCATTATAAAGATGGCTAGCGCTAACTACATGGTTCAAGATGTTTGTTTTTTCTTGCAAAAATTGGGTGTAAAAATAGAAGGAATTGGTACTACAACCCTAAAGGTTAAAGGCTTGTTGGCACTACCTAAAAAATCTGTCACCTATTCACCAGGCGAAGACCCTGTGGAGGCGATGACCTTTGTAGCGGCTGCTATTACTACCAACTCTAAAATTACTGTAAAACGCGTACCAATTGAATTTATAGAACTCGAGCTATTAAAACTAGAGAAAATGGGCATGAAATTTACTTACAGTCCAACCTATAAGGCCGAAAATGGTCAAACTGAACTTATAGACTTAACCATTAACAAGCACAACGGTGAACTACTAGCACCCGAGGAAAAGCTTTACGGTCGTCCGTTCCCAGGAGTTAACATCGACAACCTGCCATATTTTGTACCGATTTGTGCCGTAGCAAAAGGCGAAACATTGATTCACGACTGGGTTTATGAAGAACGGGCGCTAATGTTTATGGAGCTCAAAAAAATCGGCGTGAATATGACCTTAGCTGACGTTCACAGGGTGTTCATAGACGGTCCGACCAAATGGAAGGCTACGGACATGGTATGCCCTGCAGGGCTAAGACCAGCCGTCTTGATACTGATAGGCATGCTAGCTGCCAATGGCACATCCATTCTGCGCAATATATATACAATTAACCGTGGCTACGAATATTTAGCCGAACGCCTCAACTCATTAGGCGCAAAAATAACGGTCGAACATTCTCTATAATCTAGTATGAAGAAGCGCTAACAACCTGGCCTTTTCGGGCTGGTGATATCCATGTAAAGTCTGTTTTGTCGACGCCAACTATCTGGCGATAATTAATCAGACATTTAATAACGCTGATAAGTTGAATTATGTTCATAACGTAAAACACAAAATATAGAGTTGGGGCCTGCAGACTAGATTTTACTTTGGCTTTAAAATTCATGTGTTCATCTGGCCAGATTGTAAGCAGTAGATATAAGGTTATGGTCATATAAGCGCCTAGGAAAAGCCCGATTGTCAGATACTGCACAGATAAATAGACAACATAAAGCAGAACCAAAGGCTCTAGTAGTAAAAGCAATTCGCCGATAAACGACATTGGCAAACGGTAAAAAGTCAGCATTTTTGTATAGCGTTTGTTGCGTGAAAATAATAGACTACGATATTTTAGCAAGTTCTGCATACTACCTAGCTTCCAGCGGTAGCGTTGAATCAGCAGTGTTTTAAAGTCAGAAACACCCTCTGTAAGCGCCACGACATCAGCACCATAAACTAGAGTATTATTTTTGTTGCCACGGGCCGCTATCTTCATACTCAGACCGATATCTTCTGTAACTGTGTCGTCGTCAAAATGACCAACTTTTTTTAGAGTTGAATACCTGTATGTAGACGCCACTCCCCCGACAACAAGTTCACTATTAGTAATGCTGTAGAACTTTTTAGACCGGTAGGAAATCATGTGTTCAAAGCGTTGCAACATGCCTAAAGCTGTAGGCTCATCGATAATTCTAACGTTGGCTGCCACGCCAACAATATTGCTACTGCGGAAATAACTAACAGCGTTAGAGATAGCATTTTCGGCAACTAAAGAGTCGGCGTCCAGGGTCATCACTAATTCGCCGTGCACGTCACTAGAGTTAAGGGCGTTATTCAACGCATTGGCCTTTCCGGAGTTGTGCTGGTCAATTAAGTGAATGCGACGGTATTTTTCATCGTCACCACGTTTCCAAATACGTTTTAGACCACCCTCGGTTCTAACAATTTCACCAGAAGCACTGCTGAATTTTCTGCCTTTTTCGGCCATAAAGCGTCGTACTACGCCTTTGGTGTTGTCTCGGCTACCATCATTTATGACGATTACCTCTAGTTTTGAGTAATTACTATTCCAGACCGAGCGAAGACTTCGTTCAATAACTTTACTCTCATTATATGCAGGTATTAACACCGTAACTAATGGGCTACGAGCACTCAAAGGCGGGTGGCCTGGTTTTGGTTTTTTTGCCCGATTTCTCTGTAAAAAGTTCTGGATATCATAGATGTTAGCGCCAACTAAATACATGCCGAAGTGCATCAAATTAATAGTGCCAATCCCAATAAACAGGCCAAATAATATGTTACTTAACATTGTTTAGCTCTCTACCTTTTCAAAATCAAAGATAAATAAAGTCCGGTCTTTGTAGTGAAAGCCAGTGCAAGTTTGCAAACTTAAGATTGGTGACCCATCGTAAGCTAGAAGAGACGCGTCACTGGGTGTAGTGGTAACTGCCTCGCGGAAACGATATGTAAATACTTTGTTGTTTTCGGTTGTAACTTTGGCGATATCGCCAACTTTTACACCAGGCAATGACATAAAAACGCCTTTGCGATTATGGCCATATATGTATGTGTTGCCAGATTGGTTATTAGCCAGAGCTGTCATAACACCGAATTGAGCTTTATCAAGAGTAAGCGTCCATGACGCCCGAGTGTAGTCATAATAACCATCAACTATTGGTAAATTGATGCCAACAGACACAACTTCTATAGTAGCTGGCTTGCCTTCAATCCTAACTGGCTTTATTTCTAGGGGTTTTGACTCAGACAGGAACGTACCGCTATCTTTAGCGCTGGCAATGTGAAAAATCCCAATTTGTTTGTTAATAAAGACCATTCCAGCAATCAAAAACACAGAGCCAGCCAAAATGCTAAAATTTTCGAACGTTAAATAACGCCTAATTCGCTTTGTCGGAACAGCCGGCAGGCTTTTAAGCGTTATTTCTATGATGTATTTAAGATTCATAAGCATATATTTTGTTCTCGTTGAACAAAAACA